>JAYRTK010000325.1:0-3827 GCA_041919595.1 Lysobacteraceae bacterium | reverse complement strand
TGGGCATCGATCTGTCGGCGGAACTGGAGCAGGTTCGCCGCGAAGTGCCGATCGTGGAGATCAACGAGGATTTCCTGCCGCCGCAGGCCCGGCTGGTGCGCGACAGCGCCGAGCGCCTGGGCTTCAGGATGAAGCACAGCCAGATGCTGCTGGATCCGTCGCGCTGCGCGGGCGGGCGCTACGCGGATGATGCGAAGTGGAACGCACGGACCTATGTCGACGATGCGGTGGCGGCGGGCGCGACCCTGCTGAGCAACGCGCAGGTGAAGCGCATCGTGGTCGAGGACGGTCGTGCGACCGGTGTGGAATACGTGGTCGGCAAATCGCTCTTCGGCGGCCGGGTGCGCCGCGCGTCCGCGCGCAAGGTGGTGGTCAGCGCGGGGTCGCCGGCGACGCCGGGCCTGCTGATCGGCGCCGGCGTCACCGATGTCGGCAGCCGCGGCTTCTTCTGCAAGCCCGGCTTCATCATGTTCGGCACGGTGAAGGGGCTCGACGGACGCGATGCCTATCTCGGCCAGCTCGAATGCGATCTGGGCGATGGCGTTTCGATGGGCGACGGCACGATGTCGGCGGCGTTGTACCGGTTGTTCATGCTGTCCAACGGCCGTCTCGGCCGGCTGTTCTCGCATCCTTCGACGGTGTCGGTCGCGGTCGCGCTGAACGACGAGCAGGGCGGCAGCGTGCTGCCCGACGGCCGTTACGAGAAATCGTTGACCGCGCGCGAAGTCGAGAAACTGGCGAAGGCCGAGACCACCGCGCGGGCGATCCTCGACGCGGCCGGCGCGCGCAACGTATTCCGCGCGCGCAACGGCGCCGGTCCTCCCGGTGGCGTGCTGTGGGTGGGCGAGCATCTGGACACCGATCTGCAGACGCGCGTCGCCGACCTGTACGTCTGCGACCAGTCGGTGATGCCGGACGTGCGCATCACGCCCCTGATCACGCTGCTGTGTCTGGCGAGACGGCTCGCCGGGCACCTGACCGAGACTCTGCGACCGGCTTCGCCGGCACGACAGGTGGCATCGGCGCCGGAGCGCGCGACCGGGCATGCGCCGCAACCCGAAGACGCTCTGACGGTTTGAACGTTTCAGTCAATTTTCGTTTCAGGAGAACGCAACATGGCAGTTGGTAACACGTTGAAGAAGATCGGCAGGCTCGCGGTGCGCGGGGCGCTCGGTCTGGCGGTGGTGGGTCTGCTCGCCCATGTGTTCTGGGTCCGTTCGGGATCGGGCGAATGGGAACTGGTGCGCGACGAGGACGGGATCAAGATCTATTCCCGCAAGGATCCGGGCTACGCGCTGCTGAAGTTCCGCTCCGTCACCCGGGTCAAGACCAGCCTGACCAGTTCGGTGTTCATGTATCGCGGCGACCCGACCACCGCCGCCGATTTCGGCGGGCAGAACCTGAACATCTTCCGGAAGTTCGAGACCCCGAATTCCTACCTGAGCTACTACTCGGTCGAGCAGCCGTTTCCGCCGCCGTTCGGCACCAAGGAAATGGTGAGCATGCTCAATTACGCCCAGAACCCGAAGACGGGCGAAGTGGTGATCAACGTGCAGGCCGCGCCGAGCGCGATCCCGCCGACGCCGGGCGTGTCGCGCGTGACCGTGCTGAACAACATCTTCCGGCTGACCCCGCTGAAGAACGGCGAAGTGGAGTGGGACCTGATGCTCGATGCCGACATGGGGCTGTTCTACCCGATGGCGAATCTCGCGCTGGGCGACTTCCTGTTCAAGGGCACGGTCGACCAGCGCAAGCTGGTGCTGACCGAGAAATACCAGAAGGCGCGCCTGCTGTCCGTGCGCGAATTCTGAGCGCGCAGGACCGGGGTCGTGGCCGAAGTGGTCACCCACATCAATACCTTTGCGGACGATTGTAGAAAATGAACGAGACGAAGAAAGCGGGCGGGAAGCTCGCGAAGCTGATCAAGATCGCCGGCGTCGTCGGCGTGTTGCTGCTGGTGGCGCATGTCGGCTGGGTCAACAGCGGTTCCAGCGAATGGGAGCCGGTCAGCGACAAGGACGACATCCGCGTCTGGTCGATGAAGACGCCGGGCCAGAAGATGAAGAAGTACAAGGTCGAGGTGCTGACCAAGTCGGATTGTTCCGACTTCGTGTTCTACATGAGCGACATCAACACCGGCTACGACGTGGGCGCCTCCGAGCTCAAGCGCATCGAGGAGGTGTCGGACGATCCGGCATACCTGGTCTACGACACCTACAAGCTGGACATGCGGGCGTTCGGCACGCTGGATGTCGTGATCGTCAATCACTACGAGCAGAGCCCCGAGACCGGTGTGGTCCAGGTGAACGTCCATGCCGCGGCGAACAAGATTCCGCTGGATCCGAAGTTCTGGCGCATCAAGCACCTCAGCAACAATTTCACCTGCACGCCGCTGCCGGAGGGCGGGACGAAAATCCAGCTGTTCTCCGAAATGGATCTGGGCATCCCGTACTTCCTGCAGAACCTGATGATGCCCACGATCTCGCATGACGAAATCGGGAAGATGCGCGAGGTGTTGAAGCGCGACCGGTATCGCCAGGGCAAGCCCGCGTTCATCGTCGATTCGCCGGTGGCCGGCGAGGCCACCGCCGCGTCCGCAGCCGTGCCTGCACCTGCACCTGCGGCCGCACCTGCACCCGCAGTTGCGCCCGCAGCCGCGTCTGCAGCGACGAACTGAGGCGGCACGAGAACGCGGTTCGCCGCCGAACGACGCCCGCAGCGCAGATCGAACACGAACGTGGCCGATCCGCGCGCCGCGCGTACCGCCGCCGCGGTTCGCCGCCGAATGCGGACGGCACGATCGGATTCCGGTCTCCGCGCGCGGCGTCGTCCTCCGGTTCGCGCTCCGCTCCACTCGTTGTTCCATTGATGTCCATTCCAGTAGATGCAAGGTCGCCTCGTACCGGCAAGGTGTGCCGCCGAGGCGACATCGAAGACATAAGGAAGTGCGCATGACAGCCTCCAATCCGCGCAGTCCGGTGGTCCGACAGGCCCGCCAGGACGATCTGCCCGCCCTGTTCGCCCTGAACAAGGTGGCCGCAGGCGATGGTCGTCTCGGCCAGGCCGACATCCGTCGTTGCCTGAAGGCGCATGCGTCCGGTCAATGGCTGGTCGAGGTCGACGGTCGCATCGTCGGCGCGGTCTACAGTCAGCGGTTGTCTTCGCTGGAGACGCTCGAGAACGACGGCGCGCGCGCGACGGCGTGGTCGCACGATTCCGACGGTCCGGTCGTCCATCTCCTGGCCTGGATGGTGGAACCGGAGGCCACGCCGCAGATCCGCGATGCGCTGCTGACGCAGACGTTGATCGCACTGCGCGATCTGCCGGACGTACAGCGTCTGGTGCTGATGGCGTCCTGCGAAGGAACGGCGCTGGCGGACGGCGAAACGCCGGATGCCGTCGATCCGTGGACGCAGGCCGGCCCGGCGCTGGCGATGCATCGCGACCTCGGCGCGCGGATCCTGCGCGTGCATCCCGCGCAGCGATCGAAATCCGGCCGTGGGCAGGATGCGTGCGTACTGCTCGAGTACATGCCGCTCGAATCCGAGCAGCCGGATCGTGCGGTGGCGCGCCCGCCGTTCCTGTTCGTGCTGTCGGCCGCCACCGTCGAACGGTTGTGCGCTTACGCCGGAAAGGTGCTGCTCTGGCTGGAGCGCGATCTGTCCGAAAGCGAGTTCGCCAATGCGATCTACACCTGGCAGACGGGACGCACCGCGATGCGGCACCGTCTGGCGTTGCAGGTGCGCGATGCGGCGGAACTGCGCGAACGCCTGCGCTGCTGGCTGGACGGCTCGCCGCCGATGCCCGGCACCTGGTCGAATCACGGT
>JAYRTK010000324.1:0-3829 GCA_041919595.1 Lysobacteraceae bacterium | reverse complement strand
GCAGCCATTGTGTGCAACTCCGGAATATTGGGTGGTTACGCAGGGCGGGCATCGGCCCGCCGCCACGGGGTATCTGTTCGCGTCGCATGCGGATCGGAGCGGTGCCGATCATCGCAACCGGCAGCGTGTCGGTTGCCATGGCGGGCCAAGGCCCGCCCTACGCATCACGAATGCGGAATCAGCCGACGATCGCGAGGACGTCGTCTTCCTTGATGATCTTGTACTCGACGCCGTCCTGCTTGTAGGCCGAACCCGAGTACTGGCCGTAGATCACCTTGTCGCCGACCTTGACCTTCGGCGCGCGGGTGCCGCCGGTGGCGTCGATGAACTTGCCTTCGCCCACGGCGACCACTTCGCCCTTGGTCGGCTTTTCCTTGGCGGCGTCGGGGATGATGATCCCGCCAACGGTCATTTCTTCGGCTTCGATCGGCTTGACGACCACGCGGTCGTAGAGCGGCTTGAGATTCATGAGAACCCTCGCAAGTGATTGATTGGTGGAGAAAAGGCCGGCGATTTTAGCAGTCTCCCGGCGGGAGTGCCAAAACCGCGGGCAAAAGAACCCCGGCAAGCCGGGACCCGTGGGAAATGGGGCGGCTGGCGGGGGTTTCAAGGGGCGTCGACACACGGATCCATCATCGGGGACCCGGGACCGGCGACGGTCGGGGGCCAAGCCTGCCGGCCCGGACGCGGTGCCCGGCCCCGGGGCCGGCGAACGCCCGTCCTCGAGCGCCGCGACGCACGCCGGCTCGTCGATCCGGGGCCCGGGGCCTCGCCCGGGTCAGGGTCAGGGTCAGGGTCAGGGTCAGGGTCAGGGTCAGGGTCAGGGTCAGGGTCAGGGTCAGGGTCAGGGTCAGGGTCAGGGTCAGGGCATGGCCGTGCGCCGGAACCGGTTACCGCGCCCGCAGGGCGAGGCAGGCATCCAGCGCGTCGTCGAGCCGATCGTCGCCCCAGAACAGGTCATCGCCGACCCGGAACGACGGCGCGCCGAACAGGCCGTGCCGGACCGCCACCTCGGTGCGCGCGATCAGCGCCTGCTTCACCGCAGGCGACTGCGCCTCGGTCAGGGTCGACGCCGACTCCTGACCGGCCTGCGCGAGGCAGGCAGCGATGACCGCTTCATCCGCGATGTCTTCGTCATGCTCGAAATTGGCGCGATAGACGGCACGCACGAACGCGGGCAACCACGGCGCGTCGGCATGATGGCAGGCGATGCGCGCCGCCAGCAGGCCGTTGCGCGGAAACGTCGACGGCCTCCGCAGCGGCAACCCGTGCTTGCGGCATTGCCGCTGCAGGTCCTGCCACATGTAGCGCCCCTTCGCCGGATAGAGATTGAACGGCGAATCGGTCCATCCCTGCTGGCGGAAGATCGGTCCGAGCAGAAACGCACGCCATTCGAGATCGACACCGACGCGCGCGGCCGCGTCCTCGATCCGCATCGCGCTGACGTACGAATAGGTGCTGGCGAATTCGAACCAGAATTCGAGTTTCATGTGGATTTCCTCACGAGCGGCCATTCTTCGGTCGCATGCGGACAGCGGGATACCGGCACGTGCACGCCGGCGTCGGTGCGCGGACGGTTCGCGTCGGGGCGATTGTAAAAAGCGGCGGGCATCGGCGAGGGATGGCCACGCCGGAACAGACTCGACGCGTGCGGGATCGCGTGCACCACGGCGCACAGACCGTACGACATGGTGTCAGCCGCCTGCGGCATCGACATGCGCCGCGTGAAGGCGCTGCGCGAAGAACGCGAGGATCTCGTCGCGGGCCGCGATCGTGGGCTGGCCGGCGGCGTCGATCAGATGCACGGTGACCACGCTGTGCGGCGACGCCACTACCTGGTCGAAGAACGGCGGCGTCCGCGGATTGGCCGCGCTGTCGGGGAGCACCCGCGCGACGAACCGCGGGCCGAGCGCCGTCGCGAACGCCGCAAAGCGTTCCGCACGGCAGTGGCGATCGCCTTCGAAGCGATAGGCCATGACGGTGAGGTCCTCGCGCTCCAGTCTTTCGCGTACCGCGGCCAGCTCGTCCGCGGCCACATTCATGCCCGCGGGATCGTCGATCGGCAGCGAGGGTTGGCACACGACCGGCGCCAGCATCGCGGATTCCAGCATCATCGACAGCGCGAAATTGCCGGTGAAACACATGCCGATCGCGCCCACGCCGGGACCGCCGCACTCCGCATGCGCCCGTCGCGCGAGCGCGCGCAGCCACTGCGTGACCGGACTGGATTCGTTGGAGGCGAAAGCGCGGAACTCCGCGCTGACGCAGGCGCGCTTCATGATCGCCAGACCTTCCTCCGCCTCCGGGACGGCGCCATCGCGACCGAACAGCGACGGCATGTAGACGGTGAATCCGGCGTCGCGCACCCAGCGTGCGAACCGTGCGACATGCGGGCTGATGCCCGGCATTTCGGTCATCACGATGACCGCCGGCCCGCGGCCGGCGACGTACACGCGCTTGACGACATCGTCGATATCCACTTCGCGCGGATCGAAGTCCTCGAGCGCATCGTGTCGATGCATGTCCCGCTCGCCTGTCATCGCCACTTCGCACCTCGCACCGGCCAGGGCTTGTATTGGAACGTGACGAGGGAAAGAATGGCAGTGTCCGCACGGACATTTTTCGGGCGTTATCCGACATGCACGATTTCACCATCCTGGTCCTTGATGACGCCTACCCCACCAGCGTGGCGGTCACGCGCGACGTGCTTTCGGCCGCCGACGCGCTGGCGACGCGCACGGGAGCCACCGCGCCGCGATGGCGGCTGTGTTCGCTCGACGGTGGCCCCGTCCGGCTGCAGGGCGGGTTCTCGATCGATACCGCCAGACTGCCGGCGAGGCCACGACAGGATCGCTCGACATGGTTGCTGCCCGGACTGGGCCACGTCACGCCTTCGGCACTGGAAGCGCGCCTCGATCGCGCCGATGCGATCGCCGCGATCGATGCCATCGCGCGCCATGCGAAACAGGGCGGACGCGTCGCGGCCTCCTGCACGTCGGTGTTCCTGCTGATGGCTGCGGGCCTGCTCGACGGGCGCCGCGCCACCACCACCTGGTGGCTCGCCCCGCTGCTGAAGCGGAGGGCACCGGCGTGCACGGTCGATGCCGATCGCATGGTGTGCATCGATGGACCGATCGTCACCGCGGGCGCCGCGTTCGCGCAAACCGATCTGATGCTGCATCTGCTGCGAGACTGCTGCGGCAATGCACTCGTCGAGGCCGTCTCGCGCTCGCTGTTGATCGACGGCCGCGAAGCGCAGGCCCCGTTCATCGTGCCGGAACTGCAGGCCGGCGGAAACGCGCTGGTCGCCCGTATCGCGGCGCGCATCGAATCCGCATTGCCGGATGCACCCACGGTCCTCGAACTGGCACGGGAGTTCGGCATGTCCGAGCGCACGCTGTCGCGCCATCTGCATCGCGCGACCGGCAAGAGTACGACCGCACTGATGCAGAGCATCCGCCTCAGACGCGCCCGCGTCCTGCTGGAAACCAGCCGGATGACCGTCGAACAGGTCGCCGAAGCGGTGGGCTACGGCGATGCCACCGCCCTGCGCCGGCTGATGAAGAAAACCACCGGCGCCAATCCCAGCCGGTATCGGCCGGCGGTGGTCGCACGCTGAGCCGCTGGGCCCTGACCGCTGCGGGGATCGCGATGACGAGAGGAGGCCACGCCGAACACGCTCTCCGACCCGACATTCTGACCGCAACGAGAAACGGCCGGGTTTCCCCGGCCGTTTCCGTCGAACACGAACCGCAACCGGAAATCAGAAGCGGTAGTCGGCGCTGACGTACCAGAACGAACCCGGCAGGTCGTAGGTACCGGCGTCGTA
>JAYRTK010000323.1:0-3844 GCA_041919595.1 Lysobacteraceae bacterium | reverse complement strand
TGCCTGGCCGCCTGCTGCGGCGCGCCGATGATGGTCATCAACGGCCACTATCACGAGAAGCTCACCGCCGAGAAGGTGGACGAGTTGCTCGAAGGTCTGAAATAAGGCGGGCGAGAAGATGGCACACCACGACTCCCATGCCGCCACCGGTCCCGTCGGCCCCGCGCCGAAGGAACATCAGGTCGTCTACACCACGCTGCATTTCGACAAGCCGTGGTCGTACGAGAATTATCTGAAGACCGGCGGCTACAGCGCGCTGCGGAAGATCCTCGAAGAGAAGATCCCGCCGGAGCAGGTCATCGAGATGGTGAAGGGTTCCGGGCTGCGCGGCCGCGGCGGTGCGGGTTTCCCGACCGGCCTGAAGTGGAGCTTCATGCCCAAGGGTACCGGCATGCAGAAGTACATCCTCTGCAATTCCGACGAGTCCGAACCGGGCACCTGCAAGGATCGCGACATCCTGCGCTTCAACCCGCACGCGGTGATCGAAGGCATGGCGATCGCCTGCTACGCGACCGGTTCGACGGTCGCCTACAACTATCTGCGCGGCGAATTCCACCACGAGCCGTTCGAACATCTGGAAGAAGCTACCGCCGAGGCCTACAAGCACGGCTGGCTGGGCAAGAACGTCCTCGGCAGCGGCGTCGACATCGACCTGTACAACGCGCTCGGCGCGGGCGCCTACATCTGCGGCGAGGAAACCGCGCTGATGGAATCGCTGGAAGGCAAGAAGGGCCAGCCGCGTTTCAAGCCGCCGTTCCCGGCCAATTTCGGTCTTTACGGTCGTCCGACCACGATCAACAACACCGAAACCTACGCATCGGTGCCGGCGATCATCCGCAACGGCGCCGAGTGGTTCCTCAATCTCGGCAAGCCGAACAACGGCGGCCCGAAGGTGTTCTCGGTTTCCGGACACGTCAACAATCCGGGCAATTACGAGATCCGCCTGGGCACGCCTTTCGCCGAACTGCTGGAGATGGCCGGCGGTGTGCGCAACGGCCACAAACTCAAGGCGGTGATCCCGGGCGGTTCGTCGATGCCGGTGCTGCCGGCGGACACGATGATGGGCTGCACGATGGACTACGACTCGATCCAGAAGGCTGGTTCGGGTCTCGGTTCGGGCGCGGTGATCGTGATGGACGAAACCGCATGCATGGTCCGCGCCTGTCAGCGCATCTCCCGGTTCTATTTCAAGGAAAGCTGCGGCCAGTGCACGCCGTGCCGCGAGGGCACAGGCTGGATGTATCGCATGCTGACCCGCATCGTCGAGAAGCAGGCGACCCTCGAGGATCTGCAGATGCTGCGCGCCGCTGCCGGGCAGATCGAGGGCCACACCATCTGCGCCTTCGGCGAAGCCGCGGCGTGGCCGGTGCAGGGCTTCCTGCGCCATTTCTGGAACGAATTCGAATACGCGATCGTGAACAAGCGCTTCCTGGTCGACGACCAGCGCGCCGGTACGGTCGTCGAGAAGGTGGCGGCATGAGCACCGATACCGTGAACACTCCCGCCGCACCGGTCGTGCCCGAGGGCCACGTCGCCATCGAGATCGACGGCCAGCCGCTGTTCGCGCCGAAGGGCTCGATGATCATCCATGCCGCCGACAAGGCCGGCATTCCGATCCCGCGCTTCTGCTACCACGAGAAGCTGCCGATCGCCGCCAATTGCCGGATGTGTCTGGTCGACGCCGAAATGGGCGGCCGGCCGATGCCCAAGCCGCAGCCGGCCTGCGCCACGCCGGTGGCCGACGGCATGAAGATCTTCACGCGCAACGACAAGGCGCTGAAGGCGCAGCGCAACGTGATGGAATTCCTGCTGGTCAACCATCCGCTGGATTGTCCGATCTGCGATCAGGGCGGCGAGTGCGAGTTGCAGGATCTTTCGATGGGCTACGGCCGTTCGGTCAGCCGTTTCGTCGAACGCAAGCGCACGGTCGCCGACGAGGACATGGGTCCGCTGGTCGCCACCGAAATGACCCGCTGCATCCAGTGCACGCGCTGCGTGCGCTTCACCGCGGAGATCGCCGGTACCTACGAACTCGGCGGCATGCAGCGCGGCGAGAATCTGCAGATCGGCACCTACGACGGCAAGCCGCTGACGACCGAACTCTCCGGCAACGTCATCGACGTCTGCCCGGTCGGCGCGCTCACCAACAAGGTCTTCCGTTTCAAGGCGCGGCCGTGGGAACTGGTCGCGCGCGAGTCGCTGGGGTACCACGACGCGCTCGGCAGCAACCTGTTCTTGCACGTGCGTCGCGGCGATGTGCTGCGCGCGGTGCCGCGCGACAACGAAGCGGTCAACGAATGCTGGCTCTCCGACCGTGACCGCTATTCGCATCAGGGCCTCTACGCCGAAGACCGCGCGCTGAAGCCCATGATCCGTGTCGCCGACGGCGACACCCGCGAGGCCTTCCGCGAAGCCTCGTGGGAAGACGCCATCGCCCGCGCCGCCGAGATCCTGCGCGCGCACCGCGGCGACGGTCTCGGCGTGCTCGTGCATCCGGCGACCTCGAACGAAGAGGGCGCGCTGGTCGCGCGCATCGCCGAGTCGCTGGGCACCGGCAACCTCGATCACCGCATCGCGCAGCACGATCTGTCCGACGGCGCGACCGCCGAGGCGTTCGGCATGCCGGTCGCCGAGATCGAGGGCGCGGACGCCATCGTTCTCGTCGGCTCGAATCTGCGCCATGAAGTCCCGTTGCTGCACCAGCGCCTGCACAAGGCGGCGAAGCGCGGCGCGAAGATCCATGTGGTCAACCCGGTCGATTTCGATTTCACGTTCAAGACCGCCTCGAAGACGATCGTGCCGCCGTCGCAGCTCGCGTCGGCGCTGGCGGGCGTCAGGCTCGACGGCGCGGCCCAGGTCGCGGTCATCGTCGGTGCGGTCGCCGAACACTCGATCCATGCCGGCGCGATCCGCAAGGCCGCCGCCGCGTTCGCGACCGCGAACAACGCCGCGCTCTGCCGCATCCCGCAGGGCGCCAACGCGATCGGCCTTGCCCGCATGGGCGTGCTGCCGGCCGCGCGCGATGCGCAGGCCATGCTTGCCGACGCGCGCGGGGCCTACCTGATCTACGGCATCGAGCCGGGTCTGGATTTCGCCGATCAGGCGCGCGCCCTGAAGGCGCTCGGCGCCGCGCAGGTCGTGGCCTTCAGCCAGTTCGCCTGCCGCTCGACCCGCGCCGTCGCCGACGTGATCCTGCCGATCGGCGCGCTGCCGGAAGTCGACGCCACCCTGACCAATCTCGACGGTCGCGACCAGCGTGCGATCGCCGGCGGCAAGCTTCCGGGCGAAGCGCGTCCGGGCTGGCGCGTGCTGCGTGCGCTGGGCGCCGAACTCGGCGCGCAGGGCTTCGAATTCACCGATCTCGCCGGTCTGCGCACGGGCCTCGCCCCGCGTGCGGTGTCGGTCGTCGCCTCGCCGGCCCAGACGGGCGAGGGGCCGGCGGCTGCGGGGTTCGAACTCGCCATTTCGCCTGCGATCTATCGGGTCGATGCCGTGGTCCGCCGCGCCGCCGCGCTGCAGGCGCATCCGCTCAACGCCGGTCCCCGTCTCGCGCTCAATCCCGCCGATGCCGCCGCCGCCTCGCTCGCCGATGGCGCGATGGCGAAGGTCGACAACGGGCTCGGGACCGCGACCCTGCAGGTCGTCGTCGACGCGCGCGTCGCGCGCGGTGCGGTCTGGGTGGAATCCGGTTACGGCGCCACCGCCGCGCTCGGCGGTGCTCGCGTCCGCGTGACGGGGGTGAACTGATGGAGATGATGTTCGACGCCTTCCGCGACTGGCTGCTCGCCTACGGCACGGCCGGCATGCTGGCCTGGATCGTGCTGAAGGTCCTCGCGGTCGCCAT
>JAYRTK010000322.1:0-3868 GCA_041919595.1 Lysobacteraceae bacterium | reverse complement strand
GGAAGAAGTGCTTGATCTTGCCGGCGAGACTGCGTTGCTGGGCCGCGGTGAGACCGCATTTGGCGGCGGTCATGTCGCCGTGCACGGGCACCACCCGCTTGGCGTCCCACCCCATCTTCTTCGCCATCGCATCGAATTTCTTCTGCGAATCCTTGCGCACCAGTACGTAGATCGTGCCCTTGCGCTTGAGCAGATTGCCGACCAGGAAACGGCCGATGAAACCGGTGGCGCCGGTGACGAAATAACTCATGTCCTCGCCCTCATGAGAGTGATCCGACCGGCCGCGACGCGGCCGGGGGGCCTAACTTGCCAGAGCCGGGGAGCAAGAACAATCCGCTGCAGTCGGGTCGCAGGTCCCGGCCGGAGGGCGCCCCCGCGTCGACGCAGTCGGCCGGGCATGCTGTCGGCGGTCTCGTATTGACCCGCCTGCCGGGCCATGCTGTCATGCCCGCCTTACTGGAGGAACCGCAATGTCCGACCTGCAGAGCCGCTTCGAACAAGCCACCAAGGACGTCCAGGCCCTGACTGAACGTCCCGACAACGACACCCTGCTGCGTCTGTATGCGCTCTACAAGCAAGGCTCCGAAGGCGACGTGCACGGCGACAAGCCCGGCTTCTTCGATTTCGTCGGCACCGCCAAGTACGAGGCCTGGGCGAAACTCAAGGGCACCGCGCAGGACGATGCGAAAAACAAGTACATCGATCTGGTCAAGAAGCTGGCCGGCTGATCCCGGCCGCCCCGCCACCACAGCCGTCCGCAGCCGCCCGATGGCGAGACAGACCCGCCAGCGCATCCTCGAGGCGTCCCTCGCGATGTTCAACACGCAGGGCGAGCCCAACGTCACCACGAATCACATCGCCGACGAACTGGAGATCAGTCCCGGCAATCTGTACTATCACTTCCGCAACAAGGACGACATCATCGAGCAGTTGTTCGCGCGATACGAGGAGCGCATGGACAACGCGCTGGCCACCCCCAGCGGGCGGCTGCCGGAACTCGAGGACATCTGGCTGCAACTACATCTGGCGTTCGAATGCATCTGGGACTACCGCTTCCTCTACCGCGACCTGGTCGAGATCCTCAGCCGTAACCGACGTCTGCGCCTGCGTTTCGCCCGCATCCTGAAACGCGCCGACGATCGCGCCCACCTGGTGATGCGGGGACTGACCCAGGCCGGCATCATGCGCGCCTCGGCCGATGAGTTGGACGCGGCCGCCACCAACGTCCTGGTGCTGTCCACGTTCTGGCTCAACTACTCCGCCGCGCGCGGCGACCGCGACGAGCAGGTCGCGATCCGCCGGGGGATCGTCCAGGTGATGATGCTGCTGGCCCCCTTCCTGCGCGACGCCGAACGGGTGCATCTGAATACGTTGATCCGCGCCTACATCGACTGATTCCGGCTTTCGGAAACGTGCGCACGCGCAAGCAATTCCGACGCCTTCGCGCGATAGATTGGCCGCGCAGGGGGCATCCAACGGAAGGAGTCTCGCCATGAAACGCAGCAAGATCGCCGCACTCACCGCCGGCCTGTGTCTGATGATCGCCGCCGCCTGCGCCGACGCCGCCTGTCGCCCGAACACCTGCTACCAGAAGTTCAATCAGTGCCGCGCCTCGGGCACGCCCTTTACGACCTGTTACGCGGCATACGAAGACTGTCTGATCAGGAACGGCTGCCAGATCCCCTGAGCCGCAGAGGGCCAGCACGCACCGAGGGAATCGGGCGCCGGCGCCGTACGGGCGCACAATCGCAACGTGCGGTGCAGGGGATCGGATGCCGCCGCAATGATGGACGACGATACGCCCCGCGATCCGCGGATTTCCCATGGTGCGGCCCTCGAAGCAGCAATCTCTCCTCGACATCCGAAACAAGGAGTTCACCATGACGTTCATGATCAGGACCGCACTCGTCATTTCGACGTTCGCGTTGCTGGGCGCTGCGCCGGCCCAGAGCAGGGAGGGCGATGGATGGCTGTGCCGCGAGGAATACCGGCAGTGCGTCGCCGCCGGTTACGACCTCGACATGTGCCGCGACAATTACTGGCTCTGCATGTACGGCTATGTCCCGGTCAAGTCCGGGGGCGTGCCGGCGACGATGGATCGACGCCGCTGAAGCGATCCCCGACTCCGGGAAACGACAAGGGCGCCGATGGCGCCCTTGTCGTTTCTGCGGCGATGTCAGAAAGATCAGGCCTTGCGGGCGCGGCGCGCCTTGGCGACCGGCTTCTTCGCCGAAGCCCGACGGGCCGGCTTGCGGGCGACCGGCTTGCGACCACGCCGCGCGCGCTTGGCCTTGCCCGGCTTGAACTTCGCGACCAGCGGCGCGAGCGCGTCCTCGATCCGGAGGCCCGCCTGGGCGACGCCGACCTCGACCCGGCTGCGCAGCTCGCCGGCGGTTTCGGTCAGACGGGTCTGTGCCTGCTCCACCACCGCGACAGCCTGGCGACGCGCCTCGGCGATGCGATCGGCGGTCTGGGCGGCGGCGGCAACGGTGCCACGGCCGGCCATCGAGGCGAGACCGAGACCGGCGAGCCACAGGTGACGCGCGTTCGGGTTCGGGACAGTGCGGATGATCTTCTTGCGTGCCATGGGAGTGCTCCGTTGCGTGGGGCCGGGGAGACCCGGTTCTGGATGCCGGCAGCATGCGCCGGTGTGCCCGAGCAAACACACTAGCGGAGGGTCGAAAGGGGCATGCCGCGACAACCCTCGGTGTTCGCAGCAACGACGCGGACGCATCGGAGACGGAGGCCCCAGGGCTTGCCTCGCATCGCGACTCGCGGGATGCTGAAGGCTTCCACCGCGAGGAGCTCATCATGGCCAAGACCGCCTGGGCCGCTTTCCCCCACGATGCCAAGGGTTTCGCCTACGCCGGCGATGCATTGAAAAAAGCCTGGCCCAAGCTGCACGCGGGCGACTGCGAACCGTATCCCGACGACAAGCGCGCAGCCGCGTTGATCAAGGCCACCGGCAAGGCGGCGCCAAAGGGGATGGATGCCGCGGCACTTGCGGAGGCATTGCAGGAGGCCTGGCGCGCGTTCCACCGCGGCGATTTCAAGGCCGCCTACGATGCCGGCGAAGCGCTGGGCCCGGCAGGCGCCTCGGTCGCGGTGAAGGCGATCGGCATCCACGCCACCTACCTGGTCGACGACGACAAGGAAAAACTCAAACGCTTCGAGCAGGCCGCGAAGCTGGCCGAAACGGCGATCCAGGCCCTGCCCGAGGACGCCAACAGTCATTACCGCCATGCCTTCGCGCTCGGCCGTTACAGCCAGGGCCTGTCGATCACCAAGGCACTCAAGGAAGGCATCGCCGGCAAGGTCCGCGCCGCGCTCGAAACCGCGCT
This sequence comes from Lysobacteraceae bacterium, assembly GCA_041919595.1. Classification (GTDB taxonomy): domain Bacteria; phylum Pseudomonadota; class Gammaproteobacteria; order Xanthomonadales; family Xanthomonadaceae; genus Lysobacter_I. The sequence continues at coordinate 527 of JAYRTK010000322.1, read as the reverse complement.
GGAGCTCGCCCCGAAGCACGCCGAGGCCCATACCGCGATGGCCCTCTACCACGCCGAGATCATTTCCAAGATCGGCGCGATGATCGGCGGCCTGACCTATGGCGCCAAGGCCGCAGAAGCCGAAAAACACATCAAGGAAGCGCTGAAACTGACGCCGACCTCGCCGATCGCGCTGATCGAGCACGGCAACGTGATGCTGCTGCTGCACGGAGACAAGAAAGAGGACGAAGCCGCGTCCGCCTACGAGAAAGCAGCGAAGTCCAAGCCGCTGGATGCGATGGAGGCCCTGGACGCGGCTTATGCCCGTTCCGAGATCGAATAGGCCGGTCGCCTCCGGCCGGCTTGCCTCGACGGGATCGGCTCCGTAGAATGGCCACCCCGAACATCGGGCGGTTAGCTCAGCGGTAGAGCATTGCCTTCACACGGCAAGGGTCGCAGGTTCGAACCCTGCACCGCCCACCATATAAATCAACAACTTATCTGATTTTCCTTGCACGCCATCGCATGCAGTACGGAAAAAATACGGA
>JAYRTK010000321.1:0-3876 GCA_041919595.1 Lysobacteraceae bacterium | reverse complement strand
GACGACCGCGACCGGCGCGGCGCTGCGGGCGCGCGGCTGGACCTGCGCGGTGACGACGGATGCGTCGGCGCAGGCGCGGACGTGGGTGGAATCGCTGCTGACGAAATCGACGCTGTCGCTGGGGCTGCTGAAGGCGCATCTGTCGCGCGATCTGGCGACCCTGGCCGCGGCGCTGGCTCCGGTCGGATCGGCTCCGGCAACGGTCGTGGCGGACGAAGCGCCGCTGCTGCCGGAAGCGTTCGCATCGCGATTGCAGGTGGAGGATCGCGGTCACGGCGTGCTCGACGTACGCCTGCGCGTTGCCGGTCTCGCGGTTACCGCCGAGGCCCTGTTCGCCGAGCTCGAAGCCCTGTTCGCGCATCTGCGCGACGGCGCTGCGTGCCGGGCCGTCGTGCTGTCCAGCGACGGTCCGGAATTCCTGCCCGGGTCGCTGCTGCCTGCGGAAGTCCTGCATGCGTTCCGGCGCACGCTGGCGCAGGCATCGATGCCGATCGTGGCCGCGCTGGAAGGTGGCGCCCGCGGTGGCGCCTGGCTTGCGGCGCTGTGCTGCGATGCGGTCGTCCATGCCGAAACCGGCCTTTTTTCCGCCGAAGGCATCGGTCGCGGCGAATCCATGCGACTCGCCGCTGCGGTCTTCCCGCAGGCGCTGGGCAACGACGCCGGCCATGCGCTGCCGATGACCGGTGTCGTGCTCGGCGGCACGGCGCTGCGCGAACGCGCGCCTGCGATGCGCGCCGTGCCGGCGACGGCGGTGCATGCGACCGCGCTCGCGCTCGCGACCCGCTGGGCGGGTTTGCCGGCGGAGACGCTGGCGACATGGAAGACGTGGCGTGCGGCGGAGACCGAAGCGCGTCTCGCCGCCCTGCCGATGATCGAAGCGGTGGCGGACCTCCCGGACGAGGTCGTCGCACAGGGTGCGTCGGCTGCGCCGACGCGCGTCGCATTGACCTCGCCCGTGGTGTCGGTGATCGCGTACCCCGACGGGGTCGTGCGGGTGGAGATGGCCGATCGCGACGCGCGCAACATGTTCTCCGATGCGCTGCGCGCCGGCATGGCCGAAGCCTTCGGGCACATCGCGGCCACGCCGTCGTATCGCGCGGTGGTGCTGACCGGCCATGACCGCCATTTCTCGTCCGGCGGCACCCGCGAGAATCTGCTCGCGATCCAGAGCGGCGATGCGAATTTCACCGATTACCGGATCTTCGAGACCGCGCGGCAGTGTCCGCTGCCGGTGATCGCGGCGATGCAGGGACACGGCATCGGCGCCGGCTGGACGCTCGGCATGCTCGCCGATGCGATCGTGCTCGGTGCGGAAAGCCGTTACCTCAGCCCGTACATGAATTACGGGTTCACCCCCGGCGCGGGTGCGACCTGGATCCTCGCCGAACGCATGGGCCGCGATCTGGCCAACGAGAGTCTGCTCACCGCCGAGCCGGCGACCGGTGCCGTGCTGCGTGCGCGCGGTCTGCGATTGCCGGTGCTGCCGGCGGCCGACGTGGTCGAGGCGGCGCAGGCACAGGCGCATGTGATGGCGCGTGCCGGACGTGCGGCCCTGATCGAACGCAAGCGGCTGCTGTCGGCGCATGCCGATGCCGCGCTGGCGGAGACCTATCGCCTCGAACTGGCGATGCATGAACGGACCTTCGTCGGCGACGCCGGCACGCTGGCGCGGATCGAGCACGGCTTCGGCGGCGAAGGAACGACGCCCGTCGTGCCTTCGACCGCTGCCGCGCTGTCCGTCGCGGTGTCGCCGGAGACGGTGGCGACGGCCGCGCCGCGGACCGCGACAGGCGCGGATCGCGACGACCTCGTCGAGACCCTGCGTCACCTGCTCGCACAGGCGCTGCACCTGCCGGAGAACGAGATCGACGACGAGACCCGCTTCGTCGATCTTGGACTGGATTCGATCAGCGGCGTGACCTGGATCCGCCGGATCAACGCGCATTACGGCACGTCGATCGAGGCCACCCGTGTCTACCGATATCCCACGCTGGCGGCGTTGAGCCGGCACCTGGCGGAACTCGTGTCCGGGTCGGCATCGGGATCCGTCGCGATGCCTGCGCCGACTCCCGCGCCGACTCCCGCGCCGATACCTGCGTCGATACCTGCGTCGCTGTCGGTGTCGCCCATCGCGCCTGCGCCAGTCGTCGATGCGGCACCGGTGCGCGCGCTGCTGCGCGAACTGCTCGCGCATGCGCTGCATCTGTCCGAGGACGAGATCGACGATGACGCGCAGTTCGTCGATCTGGGACTGGACTCGATCAGCGGCGTGACCTGGATCCGCCGGATCAACGCGCATTACGGCACGTCGATCGAGGCGACCCGGGTCTATCGCCATCCGACTCTCGCGCGCTTCGCCGCGCACGTGGCGGAACTGGTGGCGCCCGCGGCCGCCGCGCCGCCGTCGATGGCAGCGCAGGCCGAAGCGCCGCCGCTGCCGACGCAGATGACCAAGCCGGCGGCCCTTGCGGTCGTCGCGACACCCGTGGCGCCCGAGCCGTCGACCGACGGTCCGGAGGTCGCGGACGTACGGGCGACCCTGCGCGGCATGCTCGGCCACGCGCTGCATCTGTCCGAGGACGAGATCGACGACGACGCGCAGTTCGTCGATCTGGGGCTCGACTCGATCAGCGGCGTGACCTGGATCCGCCGCATCAATGCGCACTACGGCACGTCGATCGAGGCGACCCGCGTCTACCGCTATCCGACCCTCGCGCAGTTCAGCGCGCACGTGACGACCCTGCTGACGCCGGCCGGCATGACGCCGCGCGTGCCGCCGGTGTCGACGCGGCCCGTGCAGCCATCACCCGCGCCCGTCGTGCCCGCTCCGGCGGTCGTCATCGCCGATCTCGGCGAGGTGCGGGCGATGCTGCGCGCCTCGCTCGCGAATGCCCTGCATCTCGCCGAGCACGAGATCGATCCCGAGACGCAGTTCGTCGATCTGGGACTGGACTCGATCAGCGGCGTGACCTGGGTGCGCAGGATCAACCAGCACTACGGCACCGCGATCGAGGCCACCCGCGTCTATCGCTATCCGACGCTCGCGCAATTGAGCCGGCACGTGTGGGAAACGATCGGTGGTGCCGCCGTCGTCGCGCCGCCATCGCCATCCGCACCGCAAATGCCGCTGCAGCCGGCCGTGGCGCACGTCGCGGACGGTCCGGCGCTCGACCGTTTCGCGGTCGCGCCGCTGGCGCCGCGCCGCGGACGCACATCGGCGCGCGGCGTCGCGGTCGACGCGCGGTCGCCGATCGCGGTGATCGGCATGGCCGGCCAGTTTCCGCAGGCGCGCGATCTGGAGGCCTACTGGCGGAATATCGCCGAGGGCCGCGACTGCATCGTCGAGATTCCCACCGAACGCTGGGACATGGCGGCGCACTATCGCGCCGGCGATCCGGTGCCCGGCAAGGCGAACAGCAAGTGGATGGGGGCGCTGGAGGACTACGATCGCTTCGATCCGCTGTTCTTCAGCCTTTCGCCGACCGAAGCCGAAGCCATCGATCCGCAGCAGCGACTGTTCCTGCAGGCCTGCTGGCAGGGCATCGAGCATGCCGGCTACGACGCGCGGACGCTTTCCGGAAGCCGTTGCGGCGTGTTCGCCGGTTGCACGACCGGCGACTATCACCATCTTTCGCGCGGACAACTGCTCAGCGCGCAGGGCTTCACCGGCGGGTCGATCTCGATCCTCGCCGCGCGCATCGCGTATCTGCTGAACCTGCAGGGACCGTGTCTGTCGATCGACACCGCCTGTTCGTCGTCGCTGGTGGCGCTCGCCACGGCCTGCGACAGCCTCGCCGCGGGCAACAGCGATGTCGCGCTCGCCGGCGGCGTCTACGTCATGGCGACCCCCGAACTGCACATCAAGACCTCGCAGGC
>JAYRTK010000320.1:0-3881 GCA_041919595.1 Lysobacteraceae bacterium | reverse complement strand
TCCACCCCATGACGTTGCGCCCGTTCAAGTGGCTGCTGCCGATCGCCCTCGCCCTGCTGCTCACCGCCTGCGCTTCGCCCGGCGGCCAGTTGCAGACCAAGGGCAACGTCACCGTCTTCGACATGACCATGAACACGTCGCTCGACTGGTCGCGAATGAAGACCCGTCGCAACGAGATGTGGACCATCGACGGCATGGCGCTCAACCGCCTGATCATCTTCTCGAAGGTCAAGCCGGGCGAGCACGTGTTCCAGATGCTGCGCGAACGCAAGTCGCGTCCGGACGGTCCGTGGTTCCGTGCCGGCATGCGCCTGGACGAGCTGCAGAAGCTGGTCGCCGACGGTTTCGTCGATCAGCAGTGGGTCGGCATCCAGACCGGCAATCTGCGTCCGCACAGCTTCGGCAGCGTGGAAGGCATCCGTTTCGACATCGAGATGACCAATCCCGACGGCCTGATCTACAAGGGCACCGCCGCGGTCGCCGAGCGCGACAAGCTGCTGACCGTGCTGGTGTGGATCGCGCCGAAGGAGTACTACCACGGACGCGACACGGCCGCGGTCGAGAGCATGCTCGACGGCATGCGTTTCAAGTAAGCGTCGCCGGCGGTTCCGGGGAAAGAGCGCCTTCGAGGCGCTCTTTCCATTTGCGGGAGGCGCGCACGAGCGCGCGGGAGGCGGTCTTCCGGGCAGGCTGCAATCGCCGGGCGTGGATCAGATGCCCGCAGAGAAACATCGGCGGATTCGAGATCGCCGCCTCGCGGTCGCAGGAATCGCATGCCGCCCACATCGCGACGCGCGGGGAAACCATTGCGGCAGACCTCCCGGATCGACCGCGCAGCGTTGCCTCAACCTCGATGCCCTGGCCGATCGCGTTGCAGACGGAGCGACAGGCACCGCGCAGTGACGCGGCTCACTCCTTGAGCGCATACCCCTTTTCGGCGGCCAGTCGACGCAGCGCGGTCATTTCCTCGACCAACCGGGTGTTGCCCTGGGTGATCCGGATCGCGGCGTCGTTCATCTTCATGCTGTTGTTCGCGGCCATCGCCGCCCGCATCTGCTTCGCGCCGTCGACGGTGATCGTCAGGCCCTCGTGCAGGCCCTTGTGGATCTTGCCGAATTCCGGCGTCTTCGGCGTGTAGTTGGCGACCGCGGCGGTGTTCCTGTCCATCATCGCGATCCATTCGTCAAGCACCGCGGCCCGCTCCTCGGGCGTCTTCGCCGCGAGCAGGCGCTGTTCGATGCCCTGCGAGACCGTGTCGCGGATGGCGGTCGCGCCATAGCGGTCGAACGCCTCCATGTCGGCGTAGACAGGATCCTTCATGCAGCCGCCCAGCAACAGGACGGCGGCGACGAGCAGGGCGAAGAGACGGCGGTTCATGGACATGCTCCGGGTGCGACGGATGGTCTATCGCGGAAAACGCGGACGGCGGCCGGACCGGCCACCGTCTTCACCGTTCGGCGGCCCATGCCGTCAACGCGGGCCGCCCGTTTTCAGGAGTCCGGGCAAACTCAGGCGGCGAGGATCCGGTTCCACTCGGCGACGCGATCGGCCTTCGCGTCGAGCGCGGCCTGGGCGTCGCCTTCGATCTTCACCGACTTGATGACGTCGCCCTGGCGGATGGCGTCGACCACGTCCATGCCCTCGATCACCTTGCCGAAGACGGTGTGCTTGCCGTCGAGCCAGCCGCAGGGGACGTGGGTGATGAAGAACTGGCTGCCGTTGGTGTTGGGACCGGCGTTGGCCATCGACAGCACGCCGCGCTCGTGACGGACGCCGTTGTTGGCCTCGTCCTCGAAACGGTATCCCGGGCCGCCGGTGCCGCGGCCCTGCGGGCAGCCGCCCTGGACCATGAAGTCGGCGATGACGCGGTGGAAAATCAGGCCGTCGTAGAACCCGCGCTGGACCAGATTGACGAAATTGGCGACGGTCAGCGGCGCCTTGTCGGCGTGCAGTTCGATGCGGATCGGACCGCGGTCGGTGTCGAAGTGGGCGATCAGGGGCATGAGGGGCTCCGGAAAGTCGATGCGGGACGAGAATGGGGGCACACCCTACCACGCCCGCCCCCGCGGGCGAACGTGGTGGATCGCCCCGCAAAGGCAGTTCAGAGATGTTCTTCCGCGGCGACACCGGCGCGATAGGTCGTGTAGACGATCACCGGGATCCCGATGTCGGCCAGCGCCTCGTGGATCAGGGGGCGGACGTCCTCCCATGCCAGCCCGCCGACGCCGGTGGCGAGCCGCGGCAGCGCCACACTGGTCAGCTTCTGCGCGACGATCTCCTCGCGCAGCGCCTTCAGGGCATGGCGCACGTGCGGCAGGCTGGCCTTGCCCGGTTTGCCGCCGTGATGGCCTTCCGCGCCTTCCTGGGTGAACAGGTTGACGATGCGACGGCCGTCCGCGCCGGTCCAGGTCCAGAGGCCGCCGGACCCGGGATGGGTCGACTGGCAGTAATGCCGGAAGTCCTTGTACAGCGCCGGCGCGTATTCGCGCAGCGAGAGCGCGAGTCCGGTATGGAAATCGTCGTTGGGCGCCACGCCATGGGCGATCGCCTGGGCCTGGGTCTTGAGGATGTCGCCGGTCACTTCGTGAATCATCGCGCCTCCGGGGGCTGTGTCGGGATGCCTGCAGCGTCCCACGTCCGGGCCCGCGGCGCCTTGTCGCGGGACAGATGCACGATGCGGAAAACCCGCTAGAATCGACAGGTTTGATGCGGCGTTTCCGGGGAATCGGGCGCCCCGCCCGCGCGGTGGTTCAGGTCCGTCGGCGATGGGACAACAGGGACACGACCAGTCCGATCCAGCCCATGGCGGCCACGGCGCCGCCCACCACGATCAGGGGCAGCCGCAGAGTCGGCGGCAGGGCCTGCGCGACCGCCGAGTCCGGCGCGAACTGCATCAGCAGCCCGAGCGCCAGCGCGGCGACGCCGATGACGTCCATCGCCAACAGGCCGACCGGCGGTTTCCAGGGGGTCTTCGATACCTGCATGGGGGGTCTCCGGAGTCTGACGGGGAAATCGAGCCGGGGAATCGAGCCATTGCTCTCGGCCGCCGGCTATAATAGTCGGCTTCCCTCACGACAATCAGCGCCCGGTCACCCTGCGGCGCCCATTCGCCATGTCTGCATCCAACACCGTCGAACGCCTGCGCAATATCGCCATCGTCGCCCACGTCGACCACGGCAAGACCACTCTCGTCGACCAACTGCTCAAGCAGTCCGGCACCCTGAACGAGCGCGCCGTCGTCCCCGACCGGGTGATGGACAGCAACGATCTGGAAAAGGAACGCGGGATCACGATCCTGTCGAAGAACACCGCGATCCGCTGGACCAATCCGACGACCGGCGAAGTCTGGCGCATCAACATCGTCGACACCCCGGGACACGCCGACTTCGGCGGCGAAGTCGAACGCGTGCTGTCGATGGTCGACTCGGTGCTGATCCTGGTCGACGCGATGGACGGCCCGATGCCGCAGACGCGCTTCGTCACCCAGAAGGCGTTCGCGATGGGCTTCAAGCCGATCGTCGTCGTCAACAAGGTCGACCGCCCCGGCGCCCGCGCCAGTTGGGTGCTCGACCAGACCTTCGATCTGTTCGACCGCCTCGGCGCCACCGACGAGCAGCTCGATTTCACCACCGTCTACGCGTCCGGCCTGCAGGGCTACGCCGGCCTGACCGAAGACGTGCGCGGCGGCGACATGACCCCGCTGTTCGAAGCGATCTGCACCCACGTGCCGGCGCCGCCGGTCGATCCGGACGGCCCGTTCCAGATGCGCGTGACCTCGCTGGACTACAACAACTACGTCGGCATCATCGGCGTCGGCCGCATCCAGCGCGGCAAGGTCAAGACCAATCAGCAGGTCACGGTGATCGACCGCGAAGGCAAGA
>JAYRTK010000319.1:0-3889 GCA_041919595.1 Lysobacteraceae bacterium | reverse complement strand
GACAGCGACGGTGATGGCGTGAACGACTGCAACGACCGCTGCCCGAACTCGCAGCCGGGCGAAGCCATCGGTCCCGACGGCTGCAAGGTGCAGATCTCGATCGACCTGAAGGGCGTCAACTTCGACTTCGACAAGGCCACCCTGCGTCCGGACGCCGTCGCGATCCTGAACGAGGCCGTCGAAATCCTGAAGCGTTACCCCGACCTCCGCGTCGAAGTCGCCGGTCACACCGACCTGTGCGGCAACGACGGCTACAACCAGTCGCTGTCGCAGCGTCGCGCCGACGCCGTGTACAACTACCTGACCAGCAACGGTATCGACGCTGGCCGTCTCGCCGGCCCGAACGGTTACGGCGAGAGCCGTCCGCTCGTCTCGACCGCGCAGACCACCCCGGAATGCCGCAACGAGACCAACCGTCGCACCGAGCTCAACGTCCAGTAATCGCGGACGCGCTTGTCGCACTCCCCGAAGCCCGGCCTCGTGTCGGGCTTCGGCGTTTCGGGATTCCGATTTTCCCCGTGGGGCGTGCGGCCGGGCGTCTTCCTTTCCGTTTCCGGCCCGTGGTCACGGTCCGTGCGATCCGGGCTGCGGTCCGGTTGTCCGTCGCGGCGGCGGAGGCCTACACTCGTGGTCCCAGCCCTGCGTCGCCTGCGGAGACCGTCCATGCGCCGATCCTTGCCGTCCATGTCGCCCACCGCGCCGTGGTCGCGGCGTGTCCGCAGCCTGCTCGTCCTGTCGCCTTTCGTTTTCGCCGCCGTCGCGCAGGCGTCGGTCGACTGCAGCACGCTCAAACCACAGGCGCCCGCCGGGATGGGAGCACTGCAGTCCGCGCCGATCGCCGAGGAACTGACTGTGCCGAGCGCCCAGATCGGGGCCGGTGTCGGTTTCGCGCAGTTGTTTCCGGAAGGCACCACGGTCGAGCTGGTGCTGGCCCGGGTGAAGCACAACGAATGTCGCGCGACCGCCGCGGCGAGTCAGCCGCTGAGCGGTGCCGCCGGTGCCTACCAGCCGGCACCGGGCGATGCCCAGGCGTGGCGCTTCAACATGACCCAGAACGGCAAGCGCATGACCGCCGACGAGTTCGACGCCTGGATGAAGGCGCGCGGCGTGCGCGTGGTGCAGGGGCCGAAGCCGGCCGAGCCGCCGCCCCCGCCTCCACCGGCCCCCGCGCCGGAGCCGCCGAAAAAGAAACGACGCTGATCGGCTGACGATCCTTGCAGGACCGCCATGGCCGCGCGTAGGGGAGGGGGCATCGTGCTGTATCTGTTCTTCGGCGTGTTCCTGGCCGTGGGGCTGGGCATCCTCGGCATCGGTGTGCGCGCGTGGGTCAAATCGAATGCGGTCGGTACCTGGCCTTCGACCTGGGGCACGCTGATCGAACGTGAGCTGGTCGAGAGCAGCGATTCGGACGGCACCACCTATCAGGTGAAGGTGCGCTACCACTATCGCGTGGCCGGCGTCGAATACGAGTCCGATCGCATCGCCTTCGGCTACAGCGGCAGCAGCGGGTACGCGTCGCATCACGCATTGCACGAGAAACTGGCCGGCGGCGATTCGGTGCAGGTGCGCTACAACCCGCAGGTGCCGGCGGAAGCCGCGCTCGCGCACGGATTCAACCGCTCGACTCTGTTCCTGCTGATCTTCGGGGGCGTGTGGACCCTGTTCACCATCGGCCTCTTCTCGCTGTTCTTCCTGTCCGAACGTCCCGACACCGCCTTGCTGGAGCGCGTGATCGTCCGATGAGCGATCGGGGGCCTCGCCGTCCGTCGTCCGGTCCGCCGGGTCGCACGGAGAAGCGCTACGGTCTGGCGCGGATTCTCTCCAAGCGCGGTGTCTGCTCGCGCACCCAGGCGGCGGAATGGGTGCGCGCCGGCCGCGTGCGTGTGGGGGGGCGCGTGGTCCGCGACCCCGAATTCCCGACCGCGCCCGATCGCGACGACATCGTCGTCGACAGCGGGTCTCCGGCATCGGTGTCGCCGTTGTATCTGATGCTCAACAAGCCGCGCGGGCTGGTGACGACGGCGCGCGACGAACGCGGCCGTGACACGGTGTACCGGTGCTTCGAGGACGCGCGGATCGAGGGGAGATCGCTGCCCTGGCTGGCACCGGTGGGGCGTCTGGACAAGGCCAGCGAAGGGTTGTTGCTGTTCACCAACGATCCCGCCTGGGCTGCGCGCATCACGGACCCTGCGACCGGCCCGCGCAAGACCTACCACGTGCAGATCGACCGTCTTCCGGATCCGCCCCTGCTGGATGCGCTGCAGGCGGGCATCGACGACGACGGGCAGCGGTTGGCCGCGGTTTCGGTGACCCCGCTCCGTGCGGGCGAGCGCAACGCATGGCTGGAGATCGTGCTCGACGAGGGCCGCAATCGCCAGATCCGTCGCCTGTTGTCGGCGTTCGAGATCGCGACACTGCGTCTGGTCCGGGTCGCCATCGGCGGACTCGTGCTGGGCGATCTGGCCAAGGCTCAGTGGCGCGTGCTCGGTGCGGACGATCTCCGATCCCTGGAAGAGCGATGAGGCTGTGACGGGATTCGCATCGATTCGATGCCGTTGCCCGGAACTGTGCGCGAAGCCCGTCTGAATTCAGCCACCGGGCGATGCAACTCTCTACACTGCGCCGCGGGGGGAAACCGGTGGTCCCTGTGGAGTCCCGATTCATGCGCATCATCCTGCCGACGGCCCTCGCTGCCTTGTCCCTGTCCCTGCTGTCGGGTTGCGCGACCCACGCGCCGTTGGCCGAACAGTCTCCGCCGCCGCCAGTGGCGGTGGGCAAGAACAACCGTTTCGAGATGACCCAGAACGGCCAGAGGATGAGTGCCGACGACTTCGATCGCTGGATGAAGGCGCGTGGGATCCGCATCGCCAAGGGCCCACCGGCGCGCAGACCGAAGAACGGCGCGCACGCCGAGGCGCCGGCGAAGGCCGCACCGAAGACATCGTCGCGGCGGCGCTGACCGTTCGCCGCGGTGCATGACCGCGCCTCCGCAGAGGCGCGGGGACTCACGGTCGTATCGGGGGGCTTGCCCCCTCATCTTGTTCACATCATCAAGGAGGAAGTGATGTACGCGCGCGCGAGATCTCATCCGTTCCGGGCCTTCCAGTACTGGATGCTCGGTGTTGTCCTGGCCCTCACATCGATGACCGCTGCGGCCGACCCGCAACTCGCCATGGCCGAGTTGCAGCGGGTCCGCGTCCAGTACGCGGCGATGGAGACCGATTTCCAGCTTGGCAAGGCCTATGCCTCGGTCGGAAATGCAAACGCGGCGCGATCCCAGTTCGAGCGCGCGAGGATCGATGCCGTGCTCTTCGGCCTGTACGCGACGCAACTGCAGCAGCAGAACCAGGACAGCCTGCAGCGCGGTCTCTACGACGATCGTGCCGCGCTCGAACGCGCGATCGTCTGCAATGGCACCCTCAGGGTCCAGGCGAGTGTCCTGCAGGTCCAGATGGCGGTCCTCGTGCAACAGCCGCTGTCGCAGGCCCAGATCGCATCGGTCGACGCACAGATGGTGCTGACGAAAATCCAGTTGCAGCAGTGCATCCAGGAGCAGTTGGCGGCCGGCAGCTGATCTTCGAGGGCGATCGTCTTCGAAGGACTTCGGGGGCAGTCGTCTCAGGCGGATTCGGGCGCGCGCCAGCGGGCCAGTCGGCTTGCCAGCAATTGCGTCACCACTTCCATGGCGCGGACATCGCCCGGTCCGCGGGCGTCGTGGCTCATGCCCTTGCCGTGATTGCAGCCCGCGCAGGCGATGGCCAGATTGCGCGGGTCGTTGGCGTCGTCGCCCACCCGTGCGGCGAGCGCGGTCGCCGCACGTTTTCCGAACCACGCCTGCGGCACGACGTGCTCGAGCGTCGCGCTGCCCAGTGCTTCGCCGTCGGCGCGC
>JAYRTK010000318.1:0-3897 GCA_041919595.1 Lysobacteraceae bacterium | reverse complement strand
ATACAGATAGCGGCGATTGGCCTGCGACTCGCCGGCGAATGCGGCTTTCAGGTTGTCTTCGGTCTTCGATCCCTTGAGGCTCATGATCCTGATCTCCTGGCTGGGTGTGCGGTGGATCGATTCGACGGTACGAGCGATGCGCAGTGTGCGGACGAGGATGCGGAACAGGGCTCGGGCCGGGAATCGAACGATCTGGCGGGGAGCTGCGCCGACGGTTCGGCACGGTTCGAGCATACGCCTGCCGGATCACAAGGTGCGATCGATTGTTTCGATCGAATCGATAGTCGGAATGAATGCTGCATTGCGGCGAAAACGTGCTGGCTCACGCTGTGCCCGATCGCAGTGTGCCGGGCGGCGCGCGCTCAGTCCCGCGCGCGCGCGCGGCTGCGCGTTCGTGCCGATGGCGGTGCGTCCGCGCCGGGCAGATGGTCGGTGCTGAACAGATCGGCCGGCAGTTCGCGGAACACCTCGGCGAGCTTGACCAGAAAGTCCGTCATCGCCGAACTGCGGCGCCAGACCATGGCGATGCGTCGGCTCGGGGCCGGCGCACGGAACGGCAGCAGATGCATGTCCCGCGACGAGGCCACCGGCGGCTTGACCGCGAGCACCGGCAGCAGGGTGATGCCGACGTTCGCGGCCACCATCTGTCGCAGGGTTTCCAGCGACGTGGCGCGGAAGCCGCTCTTCTCGCCGGCGCCGGCCATGTGGCACACGTCGAGCGCCTGCTCGCGCAGGCAGTGCCCATCCTCCAGCAGCAGCAGGCTCTCGTGGGCGAGATCCTGCATCGTCAGCGACTTGCCCGCGGCCAGCGGATGGGTCTCGGGCACCGCCAGCAGGAAGGGTTCCTCGAACAGGAATTCCAGATGCAGTTGATCGTCGTGCAGCGGCAGGGCGAGCACGCCGGCGTCGAGCTTGCCCTCGCGCAGCTGGCGCAGGATGGTCTCGGTCTTCTCTTCGATCAGCAGCAGTTCCAGCTGCGGGAAGCGCTCGCGCACCCGCGGAATCACGTGCGGCAGCAGATAGGGACCGAGGGTCGGGAAAATGCCCAGACGCACCGCGCCGGCCTCGGGGTTCTGGCTGCGTCGCGCGGCCTCGCGCATCTCCTCCACATCGGCGACGATCCGCCGCGCGCGTTCGGCGGCGTCGCGGCCGGCCGGCGTCAGCATCACCCGTCGTGGCGCGCGCTCGACCAGCGCGATGCCGAGTTCCTCTTCCAGCTTGCGGATCTGGGTGGACAGGGTTGGCTGGCTGATGAAGCAGGCCGCCGCGGCGCGACCGAAATGCTTGTGATCGGCGAGCGCCACCAGGTACTTCAGATCGCGCAGATTCATGCGGATGACCTCATGCGGCCGGGAGGGTCGCGCAGGGTCCGCGGCCATCGGTGATGCCATGCGGTACGAGGCTGGCGAGGACGCGAATGGCGGCGACTGTGCGCGACCACTCCAAGTTACCGCGAATGCGCCGGCCGTGACCGTCCGGGACGCCTGTCTTTTCTGACAGGGGCCGTTTTCCGGCATCGAGCGGCCTCACGCCGCCTGCGCGCGCGCGTCCGGCGTCGCGGTCGCCGTGCCTTGGCGGATCAGATGATCGAACGCCGACAGCGCCGCCTTCGAGCCCTCGCTCATCGCGATCACGATCTGCTTGTAGGGCACCGTGGTCGCATCGCCGGCCGCGAACACGCCCGGCAGCGAAGTGCGGCAACGGTCGTCGATCTCGATCTCGCCCCGCGGCGACAGCGCGAGCGTGCCCTTCAGCCATTCGGTGTTCGGCAGCAGGCCGATCTGCACGAACACGCCATCGAGCGCGAGCGTGTGCGATTGCCTGGTCGCGCGATCCTCGTAGGTCAGGCCGGTGACCCGGCTGCCATCGCCCAGCACTTCGCTGGTCTGCGCCGAGACGATCACGTCGACGTTCGCCAGACTGCGCAGCTTGCGCTGCAGCACTTCGTCCGCGCGCAGCTTGCCGTCGAATTCGATCAGGGTGACGTGGGCGACGATGCCGGCGAGATCGATCGCCGCTTCCACGCCCGAATTGCCGCCGCCGATCACCGCCACGCGCTTGCCCTTGAACAGCGGGCCGTCGCAGTGCGGGCAATAGGCCACGCCCTTGTTGCGGTATTCCTGTTCGCCGGGCACGTTCATCTGCCGCCAGCGCGCGCCGGTGGAGAGGACCACGGTTCTGGATTTCAGCGACGCGCCGTTGGCCAGCTTCACTTCGACCAGCCCGTCGTCGCCGGCGGGGACCAGCGCTTCGGCGCGCTGCAGGTTCATGATGTCGACCTCGTACTCGCGCACGTGTCGCTCCATCGCCGCGGCCAGTTTCGGACCCTCGGTCTCGGGCACCGAGATGAAATTCTCGATCGCCATCGTGTCCAGCACCTGGCCGCCGAAGCGCTCGGCGACGATGCCGGTGCGGATACCCTTGCGCGCGGCGTAGATGCCCGCGGCCGCGCCGGCGGGGCCGCCGCCCACGATCAGCACGTCGAACGCGTCCCTGGCGGCGATCTTCGCCGCCTCGCGCGCTTCGGCGCCGGTGTCGAGTTTGGCGAGGATCTCCTCCACGCCCATGCGTCCGGCGCCGAAGACCTCGCCGTTGCGGAAGATCATCGGCACCGACATCACCTGGCGGGCCTCGACCTCGGGCTGGAACAGCGCGCCGTCGATCGCGACATGGCGGATGTTCGGATTGAGCACGGCCATCAGGTTCAGCGCCTGGACCACGTCGGGGCAGTTCTGGCAGCTCAGCGAGAAATAGGTTTCAAAGCGGTGTTCGCCGTCCAGCGCGCGGATCTGCTCGATCGTGTCCTGCGCCAGCTTCGAGGGATGGCCGCCCACCTGCAGCAGCGCCAGCACCAGCGAGGTGAATTCGTGACCCATCGGAATACCGGCGAAACGCAGCGAAATCGCGTGGCCGGGGCTGGCGATGGCGAAGGACGGCACGCGATCGTCGGCGTCGCGGGCTTCTCGCAGCGAGACCTTGTCGGACAGCTGCGTCAGTTCGACCAGCAGTTCGCGCAACTCGCGCGAGGGGGCGCCATCGTCGAGCGCCGCGACCAGTTCGACCGGGCGGGTCAGTTTCTGCAGATAGGCCTGCAACTGGGTCTTGAGATCGGTATCGAGCATGGTCGGCACCCGGAGAGAAGAGAGAGAAGGAAAAGCCGCGCTTGCAGCAGCAGCCTGCGCCGGTGGCCGTCGGGCCGGGGGGAGGGGAGGCCGGCGGGGGAGGAAGACGATCCGGTGCGGCACAGGCCGCTGCTGCAAACGAAGCCGGGGAGGCCGGGAACCGGCGAGGCATCGTGCCTCGCCGGGATGACGCGGAGGTTGTAGCGCGGAGGTTGAAGAACGCAGCTTGAAGAACGGAGGTTGCGGAGCGGTGGAACGTCGAAACGGTTGCGGGTGTCGCGGTCTTGCCGGGAGCTGCGCGGACGGGCTGCACGGCCCGTCCGCGGGATGATGTCCGATCCGATCGTGTCGATCAGATCTTGCCGACCAGATCCAGCGACGGCTTCAGGGTCTGCGCGCCTTCCTGCCACTTGGCCGGGCAGACCTGGCCGGGGTTGGCGGCGACGAACTGCGCGGCCTTGAGCTTGCGCAGGGTTTCCGAGACGTCGCGGGCGATCGCGTTGTCGTGGATTTCGAGGGTCTTGATCACGCCTTCCGGATTGATGATGAAGGTGCCGCGCAGCGCCAGGCCTTCTTCCTCGATGTGCACGCCGAACGCGCGGGTCAGCTGGTGGGTCGGGTCGCCGACCAGCGGGAACTGCGCCTTGCCCACGGCGGGCGAGGTTTCATGCCACACCTTGTGCGAGAAATGGGTGTCGGTGGTGACGATGTAGACCTCGGCGTTGGCCTTCTGGAACTCGGCGTAGTTGTTCGCCGCGTCCTCGACCTCGGTCGG
>JAYRTK010000317.1:0-3898 GCA_041919595.1 Lysobacteraceae bacterium | reverse complement strand
TGGTGACGCCGATGGCTGGGAGCGATACCTCCGAGCCGCGCCGGACCTTGAACCCGCTGTTCGTCGAGGCGCTGATGGGCTGGCCCACCGGGTGGACCGGCTTCGCCTCTGTGGCAATGGCGTGGTCCCCCTGGTTGCGGCGCATGCGCTGCGAACTCTGGCGGCTGAACTGCTGGCCGATGGATGAGGCAGCGGCATGAAGCAATCCCGGCTCATGTCGCTGGTCGAGTCCGTCGCCAACGTGATCGTCGGCTACGGCGTCGCCGTGGTCACGCAGATCCTGATCTTCCCGGTCTTCGGGCTGCACACGACGCTGGCGCAGAACCTGAAGATGGGTGCGGTATTCACCGTGGTCAGCATCGCGCGGTCCTATGTCCTGCGGCGCCTCTTCGAAAGGTTCCGTTGACGCGATGCGGGACGATCCTCTATCCACGCGTTGCTGCGAATTCGGCTTCGGCCGACTTGAGTAAGCCAGCGGCTACTCTGACCTTGGGGCATTGTCCTGCAGGTTTCGCGGTCCGGCATGCGGAGCCACGGATCACCGGGCCTCGCGCGAGCAGGAGCTTCCAGCCGGGGAGCGTCCGTTACGGACGTCGCGCATTCGCTTCTCACGAAGTCGAATGAAAGGACCCGTGTAATGGGATCACTGAAACGTATCCGCCGACGGAAGATGATGGCCCAAGGTGGCCGCTGCTACTACTGCGGCCTGCAGATGTGGGACGATGCCGCTGAAACCGCGTCCTCTCAACGAAACAACCACACGAAGCGGACGCCAAGGGCGCTCCGCTGCACCGCCGAGCATCTGCACGCCCGTTCCGACGGTGGTCGCGACACGGATGAGAACATCGTTGCGGCCTGCTGGTACTGCAATAACCAGCGCCATAGGCGGAAGTGCCCACATTCGCCTGAAGAGCATCGCGTTTACGTCCAGAAGCGCATCGCAGCCGGAAGGTGGCTGCTGGCGCAGGTGTCATCGGTCGGTCTCACGGCGATACTGACGAGGCCATCATAGCTAGAGGCCGCCGCCCGTTTTGGGCGGCGGCGTAACGCTTCTGGCGTGGGTCAGGCGGCGGGAAGCCGGTAGACCCGCCCGCGCCCCTCAACCTTCTCCGAGGTCACCTCGAGCCCGAGCTTCTTCTTCAGCGCTCCGGCCATCGCGCCGCGCACCGTGTGCGACTGCCAGCCCGTGGCGGAGGTGATCTCCTCGATGGTCGCGCCCTCCGGCGCGCGCAGCATGGCGATCAGCGTGGCCTGCTTGGTCCCCTCGCGCGGCGTGCGCGCCTTGGGCCCGCCTTCGGGGTCGGTGCCGGCATCCGGCGCGGGCGCGTCGCTCGGCGGTTCGTTGGCGCCCGTGGGCACGCTGTTCGCGTCCTCGGGCTCGATGCCGATGGCGGCGAGGCCTGCGTCGGTGGCGACCAGTGTGACGCCATGGCCGTCGCCGGTTTCGCGCCACATGGGTTCGCCTTTGCGCATGTCGGCGTCGACCTCCTCCAGGAGGCCCTTGGCGATCATCGCGCTGACCATCTTGGCGGCGGCGCCACCCCGCAGGCTCTCGGGCAGCGGCAGGGCGATGTGATCGGGCCGCTGGGCGGCGGCGCTCAGGATCAGGGCTTGGGTGTCGGAAAGCTGGGTCATCGTCGTCTCCCGTATCGGGGCGCGCGGAATGCGGGCCCTTCTACGAGGCCAAGCCCCGCAGGGCGGGGCTGGCGCGATGGTTGGGTCGGCTACTCGGCGTGTTCTCCCTCGCCGAAAAGGAAATCGGTGATCTTCCGGAGGTCGCTGGCGACGCTGCCAATCGAGCCGACGCTGCCCCAATTGACCGCTTCGGGATCGAAGTTGAAATGATCGTCGCTGAGCGCCTGAAGTCGGGCGAGCATCGCGTCGATCTCGGCCTTCTTGGCGATGAAGGCGTCGAGGGCTTTCGTGTTGTCTTGTGCGCGGCGGGTCATTTCGGTGGCTCCCAAGTGAGTTGCATCGTCCTGCTGAAAGGACGTTCGCTCTGTTCGAGATGCTTATCAACTGTATAAGCACATGATCTTGAATGATAATTGGAGCCGTCGATGCAGGGCATGAGCGAGCGCCAGTACGCCGCGCATGTCGGCCTGTCGCGAGGCGCGATCCAGAAAGCGAAGACGGCCGAGCGCCTGGTCCTCTATTCTGACGGCAGCATCAACGCGGCCGCCAGCGACGCGAGGCGTGCCGAGACGACGGACCCGTCGAAGACCCGCAAGCCGCCCGAGCCGAAGCTGAAACCCGTCCCCGAGGCGGCAGTGGCGGCCGTCGGCGACACGCTGCGCGAACAGGGGCTGGCGGTCCCTGCGGTCGGTGGCGGGACCACCTTCCTGCAGGCCAAGACCGCAAACGAGGTGCTGAAAGCGCAGGAGCGGCGGATCCGGCTGCAGAAGCTTAAGGGGGAATTGATCGAGCGAGCCCGGGCGCTGTCGCTGGTGTTCCGGCTCGCGCGCGAGGTGCGGGACGCGTGGGTGAACTGGCCTGCGCGCGCGGCTGCGCTGATGGCGGCCGATCTGGGCGTCGAGCCAGCCGCGATGCAGAAGGTCCTGGAAAAACATGTCCGTGCCCACCTCGACGAACTTGCCGAGGTCCGGCCCGATTTCCGGTGATGAGGACCGGTTTCGCGACAGCGAAACGGAAGGGTCCAGTGGACCCTTGCGAGGGACGAATGCCCGGAGCGTAAGCGCAGGGCCGGAAGATGGCCTGACGGACTTCGACGGCGCAGCAGAAATCCTGCGCACCTGGGGTGCAGGGCTGACACCCGATCCCGACCTGACAGTGTCGCAATGGGCGGACAAGCACCGGATGCTGTCGGGACGCGCCTCGGCCGAGCCGGGGAGGTATCGCTCCGGGCGCACGCCCTACATGCGCGAGATCATGGACCGGCTGTCGCCCGGCGATTCCACGCAGCGCATCGTGTTCATGAAGGCGGCGCAGGTCGGCGCGACCGAAGCGGGCAACAACTGGATCGGCTTCGCCATCCACCAAGCGCCGGGGCCGATGCTGGCGGTCCAGCCGACAGTGGAACTGGCCAAGCGCAACTCGCGCCAGCGGATCGACCCGCTGATCGACGAAAGCCCGGAGCTGCGCGAGCGGGTCAAACCGGCGCGATCGCGCGACGCGGGCAACACGATGCTGTCCAAGGAATTCGCGGGCGGCATCCTGATCATGACCGGGGCGAATTCGGCGGTCGGGCTGCGGTCCACCCCGGCACGCTACATCTTCCTCGACGAGGTCGACGCCTATCCGGCTTCGGCGGACGAGGAAGGCGATCCGGTGACGCTGGCCGAGGCCCGGTCGCTGACCTTCGCCCATCGGCGCAAGGTCCTCCTGGTCTCGACGCCGACGATCCGGGGGCTCTCCCGCATCGAGCGGGAATACGAGGCATCCGACCAGCGGCGGTACTTCGTGCCGTGCCCGCACTGCGGCGCGATGCAGTGGCTGAAGTTCGACCGGCTGCGCTGGCAGAAGGGCCGCCCCGATACGGCGGAATATCACTGTGATGGCTGCGACGCGGCAATCGCGGAGCACCACAAGACGGCGATGCTGGAGGGCGGCGAATGGCGGGCGACCGCTACCGCCGCCGATCCGACCACGGTCGGGTATCACCTCTCGGCGCTTTACTCGCCGATCGGTTGGCTGAGCTGGGAGCGGATCGTGCGGGCATGGGACGCGGCGCAGGGGTCGGACGAGGCGATCAAGGCGTTCCGCAACACCATCCTCGGCGAGACATGGGTCGAGACCGGCGAAGCCCCCGACTGGCAGCGGCTTTACGACCGCCGCGAGCGCTGGACATCCGGCACCGTGCCTGCGGGCGGGCTGTTCCTGACTGCCGGGGCCGACGTGCAGAAGGACCGGATCGAGGTCGACGTCTGGGCCTGGGGCC
>JAYRTK010000316.1:0-3900 GCA_041919595.1 Lysobacteraceae bacterium | reverse complement strand
CAGCGCGACCCGTCGGCACGGTCGGGAATGCGCAGGGTGACACCGAGTCCGTGGCCGTCGAGACCGTCGCCCAGCGTCAGTGTGCCGCCGAGCACCTGCACGATCCGGTCGACGATGGCCAGCCCGAGGCCCGAACCGCCGCCCTGTGCGGCGTCGAGCCGCTGGAAGCGCTGCAGCGCAGCGTCACGGCGCGACGGCGGAATGCCGGGGCCGTCGTCGCGGATGTCGAGTTCGGTGACGGTGCCGTCGCGAACGGCCGAGACCTGCACGCGCACATTCTCCCCGCCATGGCGCAGCGCGTTTCCGACGAGATTGCGCAGCAGGATCCGCAACAGGACCGCGCCGCCGTCGATCTGCAGCGATCCCGGCATTTCCAGCGCGATCCGCGCATGTCTGCGGCGCACCTCCGGCGCGAGCTCGGCGAGGACATCCTCGGTGATTTCCAGCAAACGCACGCGGCCGCCCGCGATGTCCAGCACGCCGGCTTCCAGGCGCGACAGGGTCAGCAGTTGTTCGGTCAGCGCGGTCATGCGGTCGCACCCCGCGATCACGCCGGTGAGTGCGCGACGCAGTTCGTCCCCGTCGCGCGCGCCCAGCGCGACCTGGGCCTGGGCGCGGATCGCCGCCACCGGTGTGCGCAATTCGTGCGAAGCGTCGCCGATGAAGCGTCGCTCCCGTTCGATGCTTTCGCCGGTGCGCGCGAACAGCGCATTCAGCCGTTCCAGCAGGGGACGGATCTCGCCCGGGGCGTCGCCGCTCTGCAGCGGGGCGGTGTCCAGCGGAACGCGCGCATCGACCGCCTGCGCGATGCGCTGCAGCGGCGACAGTCCCCGTCCGATGCCGATCCACAGTCCGAACCCCAGCAGCGGCAGGGCCAGCAGCATCGGCCATGCCTGCCGCGTCAGCGCTTCGTGCAGGATGTCGCGGCGCGCGGATTCCGGCTCCCCGACCTGGACCCAGAAGCCTTCCCGGCTGCGGGTGACGTAGACCCGCCAGCCGACATCGGACACGCGCACGTCCGCGAAGCCCTGGCGGAACGGCGCCAGCGGCGCGTTCGGTGCGTTGGCGCTGTGCACGCCCAGTTCGCCGTCGTCCCACACCTGCAGCGCCAGCCGCTGGTGGGCGTCGCCCAGATCGGGCAGATGCTCCAGTTCGATTTCCTCCAGCTCTTCCGAGGCCTGCGCCACCAGCAGGGCGGCCGACGTGGCCAGGTGCGCGTCGAGCAGTTCGTCGAGTTCCCGTCGGGCCTGCACATAGCTCGCGAGCGTCGCCGCCAGCCAGACCACGCCGACCGTGACCAGCGTCGCCGCCAACAGCCGCGTGCGCAGCGAGAACGCGCGCGTCATCGGGAGGACGCGTCGCCGGCGTCGGCGACGGACGCCGGCGGCGGCAAGGGCAGCATGTACCCCACGCCGCGCTGGGTCAGGATCAGCGCGGGATCGAGCTTGCGCCGCAGATGGTGCACGTGCACTTCCAGCGCATTGGAATCCACGTCCTCGTGCCAGCCGTAGAGACGTTCGGTCAGGTGTTCCTTGCTCAGCCAGCGGCCCGCGGCGCGGGCGAATTCCAGCAGCAGATCGAATTCGCGCGGCGACAGCTCGACCGTCCTGCCATGCCATTCGACCCGGCGCGCGGCGGGGTCGAGGGTCAGTGCGCCGACCTGCAGCAGCGGATGCGGATCACCGTTGCCTCGCCGCAGCAGTGCGCGCAGCCGCGCCGCCAGCTCGTCGAGATCGACCGGCTTCACCACATAATCGTCGGCCCCGGCATCCAGACCCCGGACGCGTTGCTCCACCGCATCCTGTGCGGTCAGGATCAGCACCGGCGTGCGGTCGTTCGCATCGCGCCGCTGGCGCAGCAGTTGCAGGCCCGACAGTCGCGGCAGACCGAGATCCAGCACCACCGCCGAGAATGCCGTCGTTTTCATCGCGGTTTCGGCGGCGATGCCATCCGTGACCCAGTCGGCGACGAAGCCGCGCTGGCGCATGCCGACGCTGAGCGCTTCGCCCAGCAGGGGATCGTCTTCGACCACCAGGATGCGCATCGTGGCACTCCTCGGGAACAGGGCATTGTCGGCGTCGCGGCGGTCGGTATCAATCGTCGTCTTCGTCTTCGTCCCTATCTTCGCGATGCCTGGATTCTGCCCCTGCAGCGCGCTCGTCGTCACGATGCTCGCCTTCCGCCGATGCCTCGCCGCCGGGCAGACCCAGGGGCGGGCGCTGGAGCATCAGGCCGGCGGTCCAGAACGCCGCCAGCGCCGCCAGCAGCATGACGCCGATCGTGCGCGAGCGTGTCCGGATGCCGTCCTCGGCGCGCAGTCCGTGCTTGCGTCCGGTGACCATGGCTCGCGGCAGGTTTTCGCGATGCAGCACGCTGCCGACGACCACCCCCAGCAGGTGCAGACCGACGACGACCAGCATCGCGGTGGCCAGCGCTTCGTGCACGTCTTCCAGCGCCTCGCCGCCGCCGGCGATCATCGCGATACCGACGCCCGCGGTGGCCAGGCCGAGGCCCAGCAGGCACCAGATCGCGATCGCACCGGCGGGATTGTGGCCGACGTGGCGATCTGGGTGGCCTTTGACCATCGCCGCCAGATAGCGCAGGGTCGCGGCGGGGCCGTACGCGAAATCCGCGAAGCGCGCATGACGGCTGCCGAAGACGCCCCAGACCAGGCGGAACGCGATCAGGCCGAACAGGCTGTAGCCGAACAACAGATGCAGCAGATGCTGACGTTCGCTGTCGGATGTCAGCCAGGCACCGGCGAAGCAGACGGCGAGGCTCCAGTGGAACAGGCGGGTGGGCAGATCCCACACCAGGGTGCCGGCATCGCGGGGGATGGCGGCGTCGGCAGGCGAGGTCGTGGCGGTACTCATCGTTGCGCTCCAGCGGGAGAACGTGGGGGAGAGACGCGCGGCAGGCGCACATCGTGTTCGGAATAGACGCCGCGGTCGGCGCCTCGATGGCAGCCGCCGCAGTCGGCGGCGGAGCCCACCACCTGCGAACGCCGGAGCGACGCCGGCAGTTCGTCGTGTTCATGCAGGAACCAGGCGGTACGCGTGATCCGCAGCGGGGCGGCGGGATTCGCGGCATGTCGTCCGGCGTTGGTCCGCAGCCAATCGCGGACGACGGTGGCTTCGGCCGGCGCCAGGCTGGCATCGCTGCCGAAGTGCCGGTCGAGCGTGTCCATCATCGTGCGCCATGAGGCGGTGGGCAGTCCCGACGCGGGATATGGCGCATGGCAGGCGCCGCACTCATTGATGTAGACCGCCGGAGGCGGTCCGCGGCGGGCGCCTCCGTCGTGTTCTTCCTCGTCTGCGCGCACTGCGGTGGACGGCAGTGCAAGCAGCAGCGCAAGCGGCAGCGGGAGCACGGCGCGCATGCGGACGCGGTTCATCGCGCACCGCCCGGACGCAGCCCGGCGAGCCAGGCGATCAGATCGGCCTTTTCCGCCGCGGTGCATTCACGGTCGAGCACATCGCGACAGTTGCGGCGGAACCACTTCTCGGCTTTCGCGGCATCGGTGAAGCGCGATGGATTCGCGGACGGCGCCAGCGGTTGCAGTCCGCGTCCGGTCACCGCATGCCGGCCCGATGCGGTCGGATCGGAGGTGTGGCAACTGGCGCAGCTCCAATCGTTGCCGTGTTTCGCCAGGAAGAACCGTCGTCCGCGTTCGGGAGAGGCGCCGCGGAAGGAGAGGTCTTCGCGGGCGGCGCGCGCGGCGTACTGCGCCTGCAGCGCGGTGGACGACGATGCCGACAACACGACCGGTGATGCGGCCATCAGCGCGCCGACGGCGCAGAAGAACGGGAACATTCGCATGGACGACCTCGTGATCGATTCGGACGACGACACGATGCGCGCACAGACTTAAGCGCGACTTACGATCCGGCCGGAATGATG
>JAYRTK010000315.1:0-3958 GCA_041919595.1 Lysobacteraceae bacterium | reverse complement strand
TCCTTGACGTTGACGATGAACTCGGGGTGCTCGTGCGAGGCGACGATCGCGGCCACGCGCGGTTCCGGATGGTATTCCTGCGTGTCGACGGTCATGCCGCGGGTGCCGACCACCTTCAGCGGCTCCAGCGTTTCGCCGTTCATGATCACGTACTGCGGCGGCCAGTAGGCGCCGGCGATCGCGTACCGGTCCTCGAATCCGCGGTACTTCGAGGTCTCGACCGAGCGCGCTTCGAGGCCGATCTTGATCTCGGCGACCTTGTCGGGCGTTTCCATCCAGAGGTCGATCAGATCGATCTTGGCGTCGCGGCCGATGGTGTAGACATAGCGGCCCGAGTGCGAGAGCCGCGAGATGTGTACCGCGTAACCGGTCTTGATCACGTTGATGATCTTCTTGGTGTCGCCGTCGATCAGCGCGACCTCGCCGCTGTCGCGCAGGGTCACCGCGAAGATGTTGTCGATGTTGTAGGCGTTCATCTTGCGCGTCGGCCGTTTGTCGACCGGCACGAAGTTCACCATGCTCTGGCGCATTTCCTTCATGCCCCATTCCGGCGGCGACGGCGGCTCGTGCTGCAGGAAACGGGCCATGACGTCGATGTCGGAAGCGCTGAGCTCGCCGGAGGTGCCCCAGTTCGGCATGCCGGCGGGCGAGCCGAAGTTGATCAGCGCGCGCAGGTACTCGGTGCCCTTGACGCGGGTGATGTCCGGCGTCAGCGGCTTGCCGGTCGCGCCCTTGCGCAGCACGCCGTGGCAGCCGGCGCAACGCTCGAAATAGATCTGCGTCGCGTGCTTGCGTTCCTCGTCGGACAGCGGCGGCAACGCGCCGCCGGCCGAGGCCAGCGCCAGCGGTGCCGGCACCGCCGTCGGCGCGCCCTGGTACTTCGCTTCGGGGGTGCGCGTGCCGGCCTTGGCCGCTTCCGGCGTCTGCCCGCCACGGCGGCTGGCGACCTCGGCCACGTTCACCGATGCGCCGGCGTTGCCCCAGCTGTTGGTGACGTAGGACAGCACGTTGGCGATGTCGGCATCGCTCAGGTGATTCAGCGCCGGCATCACGCCGTCGTAGTCGACGCCGTTGACCTTGACCTTGCCGCTGAAGCCGTGGATCACGACATCGATCAGCTTGTCCTTGGGGACGCCGCGGATGTAGTCGGAGTCGGCGAGTGGCGGAAAGGCGCCGGCCAGGCCCTTGCCGTCGGGTTGATGGCAGGCCGCGCAGTTGGCGAGATAGGCGGCCTCGCCGGCTTCCATCGTGGATTTGGGCGGGCGTTCGTTCACGACTTCGTCCGCGTACGCGGCGTTGGACAGCGCGTACGCGGATGCGGCCGCGACCAGAACGAGTGCGGAAGCGATGAGTGTCTTTTGCATGGGAGCTCCCCGGGACGGATGGAGGCGCGAAGCCGCGCGTGCGGCGGTCGAGGGAATTCTCCGGCGGCCATTTTCGGGGGCGCATGACCTAGGTCAAGCGGGTCCCAATTGCCGGTCGAACCCGCGCGCGGGGCTTCCTACACTGCCGGACGAGCTCATAGAATAACGATAACGAGTCCGCCATGCGCCCTGCCGCACCGACCCGATCCGTGACCGATTGTCTTCCGTCCGCGCATGCCGCGCCTACCGTCCTCGCCTGCGCGCTCGCCTGCGCGCTGCTGCCGGCGACCGCGCGCGCGGACGACCCCCCCCCGGCGGAGACGCGCACGCAGGAACTCGATCGCGTGGTGGTGATCGCCAGCCGCGCGCCGGAACCCGCGGGACGCGTGGTGGCCACCGTCGGTGCGATCGACCGCGAAACGATCGAGCGCCGGCAGATCGACACCATCGCCGAACTGGTGCGCTACGAACCCGGCATCGATGCGCTCGGCGACAGCACGCGCTTCGGCTGGCAGGGCTTCTCGATCCGTGGCCTGGACGGCAACCGCGTGAGCATGGAGATCGACGGCGTGCCGGTCGCGGAATCCTTCGGCGTCGGCCAGTTCGCGTCCGCCGGTCGCGATCTGGTCGAACTTGATGTCGTGCAGCGCGTGGAGATCCTGCGCGGTCCCGCTTCGACCCTGTACGGCAGCGATGCGCTGGCCGGCGTGGTCGCGTACCGCACGCGATCGCCGGCCGATCTGCTCGCGCGCGGCGATGGCGACATGCACGTCGCCGCGCGCATCGGCGGCGGCGATCGCGACGACAACCGCAGCGTATCCAGCGCGCTCGCGCTGCGCGGTTTCGGCGGACGCCTGGAGGCGATGGCGCTGGCGACGCGGCGCGAGGGCCACGAAACCGAAAACCATTCGGATGCGCATCCGGCCAATCCGCTCGAGGATCGCCGCGACGCGGCGTTGCTCAAGCTGGTCTGGGAGGGCGAAACCGGCGGCCGCTGGACCGCGACCCTGGACCACGGCGAAGGCCGCGCGCGGACCGACGTGCGTTCGCTGCGCTTCGGTCCGGGGCGCTTCTCGACCACCACCGATCTGCAGGGCGACGACCGCCATCGTCGCGATCGTTTCAGCCTCGGCGCCGAATGGGAGCCGCAGCGCGGCTGGCTCGATCGCAGCGCGTTGCTGCTGTTCGCGCAGCGCAGCGAGACCCGTCAGGACACCGCGCAGACCCGGCTGCCCGATCGCGCCACCCGGTTTCCGTCGCTGCGCCTGCGGCGCTTCGATTTCGGGCAGCGCCACAGCGGGATCGAATGGTTGGGCGAAGCGCGCAGCGACGACGACAGCGTCGTGCGTCACCGCCACGTGTTCGGCGTCGAATTCGCGCGCACGGCCTTCACCGGTCTGCGCGACGGCAGCGAGATCAATCTCGATACCGGAGTCGGCAGCAACGTCGTGCTCGGCGAGCGGTTTCCGGTGCGTGATTTCCCGAACAGCACCGCGCGCGAGACCGGCGTGTTCTGGCAGGACGAGATCGGCATCGGCGAACGCTTCGCGGTGATTCCCGGTCTGCGCTGGGAGCGTTACGATCTCGATGCCGAAGCCGATGCGATCTTCCGCGAGGACTACCCCGACGTCCGCGTCGCCGACATCCGCCGCAGCGCATGGACGCCGAAACTCGGCATGCGCTGGACCGCCGGCGAGCACAACACCTTCTTCGCGCAGTACGCCCGCGGTTTCCGCGCGCCACCGTTCGGCGACGTGAACATCGGCCTCTCGCTGGCCCTGCTGAATTACGAAGTCCGCCCGAATCCCGATCTACGCCCGGAAACCAGCCATGGACTCGAAGCCGGCTGGCGCTGGCGCGGCGACGGCCTGCGCGCGAGCGTATCGCTGTACCGCAACCGGTATCGCGATCTGATCGACTCGCGCGCGAACCTCGGCACCGATCCGGTCAGTGGCGCACTGGTCTTCCAGTCGGTGAATCGTTCGCGCGCACGGATCGAAGGCATCGAGGCCGAAGCCACGTGGACGCCCGCCGCCGCGATCGACTGGGAATTCCGCGCCGCCGCGTCGTGGGCCCGCGGCCGCGACCTCGCCCGCGATGCGCCGCTCAACAGCGTCGCGCCCGGAAAACTGGTGCTGGGCGCGAGCTGGGCGCCTGCGGACAGCGACTGGGGCATCGAAGCGGTCGCGACCGGCGTCGCCGGGCAGTCCGCGCTCGACGAAAGCGCGGGCCCGCTGTTCCATGCGCCGGGCCATGCGCTGTTCGATCTCTATGCCTGGTGGCAACCGCTGCCGTCGCTGCGTCTCAATCTCGCGGTGCAGAACGCCACCGATCGCCGCTACTGGGACTGGAACACCGTGCGCGGCGTGTCCGCGACCGCCAACGACATCGACTTCCATACCCGGCCGGGCCGCAGCGTGAATCTGTCGCTGTCGTTCGACTGGTGAGGCGACGGATCGCGCGGCACGGCGGGAGGGGGGGGCTCCGGCTTCAACCGGTCCGGAGCAGCGCATAGACTGCAGCGATCCCGTCACCGGTCGTCGCAATGTCCATCGTCCTCACCGAGTTCGCCCGTCCCCGCCTTTTTCCGACCG
>JAYRTK010000314.1:0-3963 GCA_041919595.1 Lysobacteraceae bacterium | reverse complement strand
TGGTCGACAAACTGACCGCGATGATGATGGTGGTCGTCACCTTCGTCTCGCTGCTCGTGCATGTCTACACCATCGGCTACATGGCCGATGACCCGGGGTATCAGCGCTTCTTCAGCTACATCAGCCTGTTCACGTTCTCGATGCTGATGCTGGTGATGGGCAACAACTTCCTGCAGTTGTTCTTCGGCTGGGAAGCGGTGGGTCTGGTGTCCTACCTGCTGATCGGCTTCTGGTTCAAGCGTCCGAGCGCGATCTTCGCCAACCTCAAGGCATTCCTGGTCAACCGTGTGGGCGACTTCGGTTTCCTGCTCGGCATTGCCGGCGTGCTGTTCTGGTTCGGCACGCTGGACTAC
The DNA here is from genome assembly GCA_041919595.1 of Lysobacteraceae bacterium. Classification (GTDB taxonomy): domain Bacteria; phylum Pseudomonadota; class Gammaproteobacteria; order Xanthomonadales; family Xanthomonadaceae; genus Lysobacter_I. The sequence continues at coordinate 3,610 of JAYRTK010000314.1, read as the reverse complement.
GCGACCGTCTTCGCCAATGCCTCCAGCACCATCGGCGGCGGCCAGACCGTCGAGATCCTCCGCGGCCAGGAATGGTCGGTGGCCACCCTGATCTGCATCTGTCTGTTCATCGGCGCGATGGGCAAGTCGGCGCAGGTGCCGCTGCACGTCTGGCTGCCCGATTCGATGGAAGGCCCGACCCCGATTTCCGCGCTGATCCACGCGGCGACGATGGTCACCGCCGGCATCTTCATGGTGGCGCGCATGTCGCCGCTGTTCGAACTGTCGGAGACGGCGCTGAACTTCGTGCTGTTCGTCGGTGCGACCACCGCGTTCTTCACCGGCCTCATCGGCATCGTCCAGAACGACATCAAGCGTGTGGTCGCGTACTCCACGCTGTCGCAGCTCGGCTACATGACGGTCGCGCTCGGCGTCTCGGCGTATTCCGCCGCGGTCTATCATCTGATGACCCACGCCTTCTTCAAGGCGCTGCTGTTCCTCGCCGCGGGCTCGGTCATCATCGGCATGCACCACGAGCAGGACATGCGCCGGATGGGCGGTCTGCGCAAATACATGCCCATCACCTTCTGGACCAGCCTCATCGGCACGCTGGCGCTGGTCGGCACGCCGTTCTTCAGCGGCTTCTTCTCGAAGGACACGATCATCGAAGCCGCCGCCGAGCACGCGCACGAATCGCATTCGTGGGTGGCGTCCTACGGTTACTGGGCGGTGCTGCTGGGTGCGTTCGTGACCTCGTTCTACAGCTTCCGCCTGCTGTACCTGACCTATTTCGGCGAGGAACGCTTCCGTCACGCCCATGCCGACGACGCCCATGGCCATGCCGACGATGCGCACGCCCACGATGCGCACGCGCATGACGGTCACGACCAGCACGCGCATGACCAGGGCGTGCATGACGATCATGGTCACGACCATGGCGCGCACGAGCCGCACGAGTCGCCGTGGGTGGTGACCCTGCCGTTGATCCTGCTGGCGATTCCCTCGATCCTGATCGGCTATTTCACCGCCGGCCCGATGCTGTTCGGCACCGACTGGACGGGTCACCACGAGCAACTGCCGTATTTCCTCGGTGCGATCGACGTGAACGCCGCCCACGACGTGCTCGCGAAGATCAAGGCCGAGATGTGGCATGGCCCCTGGCGGTTCGCGCTGCACGGTTTCATGGCGCCGGCGTTCTGGCTGGCCTTCTCCGGCTTCGCGCTGGCGACGTACCTGTATCTGATCAAGCCGGATCTTCCGGCGAAGTTGGCGGCGTTCCCGCCGTTCGCCCTGATCGCCCGCGTTCTCAACAACAAGTACGGCATGGACGACCTCTGGATCGGCGGTTTCGCCGGCGGCGGCGTCCTCGCCGGCAAGCTCTCGCGCAAGCACGACGAGAAGGTCATCGACGGTCTGTTCGTGAACGGCAGCGCGCGGATCGTGGATCTGTTCTCCGGGCTGCTGCGCAGGACCCAGTCCGGTTACCTCTATCACTACGCCTTCGCGATGATCCTCGGACTGATCGCGCTGCTGGCCGTGCTGATCAAGTTCTGGCGCTAATCGACACGCTAACGACGGATATCGAATCGCGATGCAACATCTGCCTCTTCTCAGCGTCCTGATCTGGCTGCCCATCGCCGGCGGCGCCCTGGCGCTCGCGCTCGGCAACCGGCGTGCGCAGGCCGCGCGCTGGCTGGCGCTCGCGGTCGCGCTGGCGACCTTCGCGCTCAGCATTCCGCTGCTCACCGGTTTCGATTACTTCACCGGCGGCATGCAGTTCGTCGAACAGCGCGAATGGTTCCCGGCCTACGACATCCAGTACCACCTCGGCGCGGACGGCATTTCGGTCGCGCTGATCGCGCTGACCACGCTGACCACGGCGCTGGTCCTGATCGGTGCCTGGGGCTCCATCGACAAGCGCGTGAACCAGTACGTGGCCGCGTTCCTGTTCCTCGAAGGCCTGATGGTCGGCGTGTTTTCCGCCGTCGACGCCATGCTGTTCTACGTGTTCTTCGAGGGCATGCTGATCCCGATGTTCATCATCATCGGTGTCTGGGGCGGGCCGCGGCGCGTCTATGCGTCGGTGAAGTTCTTCCTGTACACCTTCCTCGGCTCGGTGTTCATGCTGGTCGGCTTGATCTACCTGTACCTCAAGGCCGGCAGCTGGCAGTTGCCCGACTGGTACGTGCTGCCGCTGGATGCGAGCGAGCAGATGTGGCTGTTCTTCGCCTTCCTGGTCGCGTTCGCGGTCAAGGTGCCGATGTTCCCGGTCCACACCTGGCTGCCCGACGCGCACGTCGAGGCGCCGACCGGCGGTTCGGTGATCCTGGCCGCGATCATGCTGAAGATCGGCGGTTACGGCTTCCTGCGCTTCAATCTGCCGATCGTGCCCGACGCCAGCCACGAGTTCGCCTGGCTGGTGATCGCGCTCAGCCTGATCGCGGTCGTCTACATCGGCCTGGTCGCGCTGGTCCAGGAGGACATGAAGAAGCTGATCGCGTACTCGTCGATCTCGCACATGGGCTTCGTCACCCTCGGCATCTTCATCTCCCTGATGCTGATCCGCGATTCCAGCGATCCGCAGGCGGTCAACGCCGCGCGTCTCGGTCTGCAGGGCGCGATGGTGCAGATGATCTCGCACGGCTTCATCTCCGGCGCGATGTTCTCCTGCGTCGGTGTCCTGTACGACCGCATGCACAGCCGCATGATCCGCGACTACGGCGGCGTCGCCAACACGATGCCGTGGTTCGCCGCGTTCTTCGTGTTCTTCGGCATGGCCAATTCCGGCCTGCCGGGCACCTCCGGTTTCGTCGGCGAGTTCATGGTCGTGCTCGCCTCGTTCCAGGCACATCCGATGCTCGCCTTCGTCGCCGCGATCACCCTGATCGTCGGTGCCGCCTACACGCTCTGGCTGGTCAAGCGCGTGGTGTTCGGCGAGATCGGCAACGCCCATGTCGCCGAGCTCGAGGACATCAATCCGCGCGAGTGGATCGTGCTCGGCGTGTTCGCCGCCGGAACCCTGCTGCTGGGCGTGTATCCCAAGCCGCTTACCGACCTGATGGAACCCGCCATCGCCCAGCTCGCCAGCCAACTGGCGATCAGCAAGCTCTGAGAACGATACAGGCACCCGGCCACCATGATCCCGATCACCGTCACCACCGCCGATCTGATGCCGCTGCTGCCGGAGCTGACGCTCGTGGGCGCCGCGTTCGCGCTGCTGCTGCTCGATCTGTTCGTTTCCGAGCGCCAGCGCGGCATCGTCCACACCCTGGCCATCGTCTCTCTGATCGTCGTCGCCGGAATGCTCGCGATGGATGTGGGCGGGCAGGGCACCGTCCTCAACGGCATGTTCATCCGCGACACGATGGCCGACGTGCTGAAATGGGTGGTGTGCGTGGTCAGCGCGCTCGCGCTGGTCTATGCCTGGTCCTTCCTGCGCGAACGTGGCCTGTACAAGGGCGAGGTCGCGGTGCTGATGCTGTTCTCGGTCTCCGGCATGATGCTGCTGATCTCGGCCGGCAATCTGGTGATGGTCTACCTCGGCCTCGAACTGCTGGCGCTGTGTTCCTACGCGCTGGTCGCGATCGATCGCGACAGTCCCCTGGCGTCCGAAGCGGCGATGAAGTACTTC
>JAYRTK010000313.1:0-3969 GCA_041919595.1 Lysobacteraceae bacterium | reverse complement strand
GGGGGCGAATTCCTCCGCGATCTTGTCGACCGGCTTTTCGCCGGCATGGCCCAGCAGGGCGTCGAGCAGTCCCATGGTGATGTCCTCGTCGTGCGGAAGGGGGCGATCATGCCACGGCGGACAGGATCTCCGGCAGTCTCGCGCGGACATCGGTCGGCGCGATGCCGAGCGCCGGAAGTCCGTTGTCGGCGCTGATCGAATCCAGTTGCAGCGAACGCCAGTTGTCGCGGCTGATCGGCTTGCCCGGCAGGTGTTCGCCGACCTCCGCCTGCAGCCTGCCCAGCGCGTGCGGCAGCGGCAGCACGAACCGCGACCAGCCTTTCGTCCGTGCGGTCAGGTGCACGATCCCGGCGAGCGTCATCGCCTCCGGGCCGACCAGGTCGTAGCTGTGGCCGACGGTCGCATCGTCGTCGAGCGCGCGGACGAAGGCGTCGGCGACGTCGCCCACCCAGACCGGCTGGAAGCGCGCGTCCGCGCGCCCGAGCGGCAGTCCTGGCGCGAACCGCAGCAACTGCGCGAAGCGGCAGAACAGACCGTCGCCGGGTCCGGCGACCACCGACGGCCGGAAGATCGTCCAGCGCAGCGGGGACGCGCGCACATGGGCATCGGCTTCGCCGCGCGCCTGCAGGTAATGGCTGCGGCCCTCGCCCGAGCGCAGGGAGCTCATCTGCAACAGACGTTCGACGCCGCGATCGCCCATCGCCGCGATCACGGTGTCGGTCAGTTCGACGAACGCGCGCCGGAACCCGCTGCCATCGTCGCCGCGTTCGTTGAGGATGCCCACCAGATTGATCACGCCATCGACATCCGCGAACGCATCGCGCAGGAACGCCGGATCGTGGACGTCGCCGACGCGATGCTCGGCCGCGTCCGGCACCCGTGCGCGGGTGTCGGCGCTGCGCGAGAGCACGCGGATGCGATCGCCGTTCGCGAGCAGGCGCGCGACCAGGACGCGGCCGATGAAGCCGGTGCCGCCGAGGATGACGATGGTGCGGTTCATGCCTGGAGTTCCCGGGGGCGGATGTCGGCGATGCAATCGAGCAGGCTGGGCCACCGCATGCGCCTGCGAACGGTCGATCGCCCGAGCAGGATGTCTTCGTGATCCAGGGCGACGACGGGTGGATTGTCCTTCGGTCTCGTTGCGGCGTCGAGGCAGAGCGGATCGTAATCGCCGAGGCAGGGATGGCCGATCGGGAAGCAGCGTTGGGAGGCGAGCCATGTCGACATGTGCGGATCCGCGAAGACGCGCGTCGCCAGATCGTCTTCCGATCCGTCGCCGAGATTGCCGAACAGCTCGGCATGCGCCAGTTCGATCGCCGGGAACCGCCAACCGCGGACCAGCGCCCGGTAGGGCTCGGGAATCGGGCCGCCCCAGCGCGCTTCGAGCGCATCGATCCATGGCGCCGATGCGATCGGCGTCATCGGGATGTCCGCGGCGATCAGCCGATCGACGATGATATCGACGCGGCTGCGGTTCATCGCTGCGAACGTCTCGCCGGCGTCGCGGTCGGTCCGGCCGGTGCCGCCGGCAGTTCGGACGGCGCCGGGCAGACGAACTTCCTGCGCGTGTCCACGATGCGCCCGGCGAGGCGGTCGGTGATCGGCATCGCGCTGCCGTTGAGCCGCCAGTCGTAGATCACGCTGAAGGCGAGAATGCGAGCGACATAGTCGCGGGTTTCCTTGTAGCTGATCGTCTCGATCCAGAAGTCCGCGTCCATATCCGGGCGCTGCGACCGCCAGCGCGCCACCGGTGCCGGACCGGCGTTGTAGGCGGCGATGGCGACGTAGGTCATGCCGTACTTGTCTTCGAGTTCGCGCAGGTACGCGGTGCCGAGCTGGATGTTGAATTCGGGTTCGTAGAGGCTGTCGCCGCCGCGCCACGGCAGGCCCAGGCGCTTGGCGAGACCGGCGCCGGTGCTCGGCAGCACCTGCATCAGCCCGCGCGCATCGGCATGCGAACGCGCCTTCGGATTGAAGATGCTTTCCGCGCGGATCTCGGCCGCGACCCAGGTCGGATCGAGGCGATGCTTGCCGGCCTCGCGGCGGATGACGCTGTCGTGATGCAGCGGGAAGCGCAATTCGTACAGCCGAAGTTCGTCCGGATACGATTTGCCGCCGACATTGACCAGGCCGAACACGCCGCGATCGAACCAGCCGTTGTCCTGCGCGATGTCGACCGCGATCCGACGCTGTTCCGGCGAGAAGCGCGACAGCGCGTCGTTCCACTCGCGTTCGGCCCAGGCGGCGCGTTCCAGCCGATACAGCAGCATCGCGCGGGTCAGCGCCGGATCGCGCGCGACCGCGGCCTTGGCGACAGGATCGGTCTTCGGCGTCCACGGGCACAGCGCATACGGCGCGCCGATGCGGTCGGCGGCGAGGAAGCCGTGGAACTCCGGCTTGGTCGCGGCGTCGCGGTACAGGATCTCGGCATTCGGCTTGTCCCCGGCCATCTCCAGCAAGCGCGCCTCGAAGTAGCGCCAGCGCGAGTCGCGACGCATCTTCCGGCCGGGCTCGGTGTCGCCCATCTTGCGGATGGCGGCGAGCGCACCGCGCCAGTCGGAGCGGGCCATCGCCTCGCGCACGCGCCATTCGTGCAGCTTCTCGTCGTAGGCGGCATCGGGCACCGCGGCGAGACGACGCGCGGATTCGGGCAGATACGAGGCCACCGACCACAGCGCCACCTGATACAGCGCACGTCCGCGCTCGACGTCGTTCATGCCCAGCGCCTCGGCGAACTTCGGCAGCCGCGCTTCGGCCGCGGCCGGCTGCGCCTTGGCCAGGCGCGCCAGTCCGTACGAGGCGATCTCGCGACTGCGCGGCGTCTTCGGCCAGTTCAGGGCGCGATCGTGCGGGGATTCGATGAACGCCGCATAGTCGTTCGCGAGCGCGAATTCGTCGGCCGGCAGTCCGCGCGCCGCGGCGCGCATCACGCCCGGTTGCCCTTCGGCCGCAGCCTTGCCGATCCGCTCCCAGCGCAGGGCGGGTTCCAGCCCGCCGTTCGCCGCGAGCACCGCCATCGGGGCGTCGCATTCGCCGGGCAGGGATTTGCCGGTGCTGCGCCACAGTGCCCGGGCGTCGGCGGTCCAGTCGGCATCGGTCGCGCCCAGTGCCTGTCGGGCGTCGAGTTCGGCGCAGCGCAGGGCGGTGCTCCTGATGTCGGGCGACCAGACCGAGCGGAAGGTCGGCCAGTCCTCGCGCCGGGCCAGGGCGGTCAGCCATTGTTCGCGGAAGGCGGCCGCGACGGTCTGGCCGCGAAAACGGGCCAGGAAGGCCTGACCGGTACCGGTGGCGAGGGTATCGATGTCGCGGCGGAGCAGGGCGTATTCGACCCAGCCGGCGAGGGGGTGTTCCGACGGCAGCGATGCGGCATCGCGGTCGCCGCGTTCGGTGGCCTCCAGGGCGGCCCGGGCGCGGGTGAGGGCGGGGACATCGGTCTGTGCCCGGCAGGCGGCCGGAGCGAGGGCGGCGAGCAGGGCGGTGAGGACGCAGGAAAGGGGAATTCGCATGGGCGGGACTATAGCCCAGGGGTGGGACAGGGGCTCCGCGCCCCCTGCCGGAAGGCTCTCCCACCCCCGGCACCTTGCCCTGCCTTCACATTTTGTTTACAAAGCCCGGGTACCGCCCAAGGAGGGGGCCAACGGCGGTGGCTATGCGTCACGACCCGATTAAAACAATGGAGAGAACGTACATGAGCAAGCTGCGCCGTAATCGCCTGACGGCCGCCGTCCACCTGACGTTGCTCCTCGCGCTGCCCGGCATCGCCGCGGCGCAGGACGCTTCGCAGGAAGAGAGCACCCTCGACACGATCAGTGTCACCGGCACCCGCATCAAGCAGACCAACGCCGTCACCGCACAGCCGGTGTACGTCATCGACCGCGCCAAGATCCAGGAAAGCGGTGTCGCCAGCGTCGGCGAGCTGCTGCAGCAGCTCACCGCCAGCGGCAAGGCGCTGAACGCCAAGTTCAACTC
>JAYRTK010000312.1:0-3971 GCA_041919595.1 Lysobacteraceae bacterium | reverse complement strand
GCCCCGCCGTGTTGGATCCCATCCCCCCCCCCCAACCCCGCGCCGCCGCGCCGCGGGCTTCGCCCCGGACCCGTGCACTGGCCAGGGAAATGGCCGCGGACGCATCCGAACCGACCGAACCGACAAGGAGAGCACCGATGCCACGTTCCATCTTCGCCATCGCCCTCATCGCCCTGCTGGCGCTGGCCGCCCCCGTCACCGCGCGTGCCAGCGTCGACGCCTGGGTCGATTGCAGCCTGGCCAGCAATCACTGCAACGGCGATGCCGAAAACACCACGGGGCCGGTCCGGCTGATCTGGTCCTTCGACACCAACGGCACCGATGCGATCTTCCCGCAGGACTGCACCGACCAGACGCATTGCCGGTTCTGGTGCCCGCGTTATCCGGGGCCGATCGTCGCCCGGCTCTACGTCTTCGACACCAGCTTCAACCTGCTCGCCGTGAGCGCCCCCGCCCCGGCCCTGTGCACCGAACAGGACGTCGTGCTTGGCGGCGGCCTGCAATCGACGCCTTCGCCGGACCGCTGAACAGGCAGGCGCTTCCGGCGCCCGTCCGCCGGAAGCGTCCCCGTCCCGCCTCCGGCGGACGGAGCGGCGCATGGTCACGCGCCGCAGGCGTGAACGGAGTCAAGGTTCGTCGCACGCGAACGTCGCATGATCGCGATGAGGGCGACCGGACGCGGCATGTTCGCAAGGCTGTCATCCGCGTCGGTTGTCATATCGGGGTCCGATGCCGGAGGTCGTGCCGATGCGTACATTCCCCTTTCTCGCCACTCTCGTCTGCGCGAGCCTGCTCGCCGGTGCGCCCGCCCGGGCCGACGAGGACGCGCCCTGGTCCGAAATCCGGGTCGGCGGGCTCTCCGACAGCGATCAGGGCCGTTACGACGTGATCCTGATGGCGATCGACGGCTCGATGGATTTCCGCGACCGTTCGCTCTACGAACTGGCGCCGGGACGCCATCACTTCCGCATCGCCAGCACCCGCCGCGGGCGCAGCGGCGAAATGACCGCGCGACCGTTCGTGATCGAAGCGCAGCCCTGCGTGCGCTATTCGCTGATCGCGGACCACGGCACCGGCGAAGCCGCGCAGGGCTGGCGGATCGCGGTGGCCGAGGAAGCCCCGATCAAGGCGTGCATGAAGAAGTTCGCCTCACGGTTGGCGATCGACGCCGAGTCCGCGACCGCCGGTCCCTGAGCGCGCGGCGGGCGACCATCATGGCGGCCCGGAAGCTTCGATGAACGCCGGTCCCGGCGTGCGGCCGCGGCCGCAAGGCCGACGGGTATGCTTCGCGGATGCCGCCTGTCTTCCGACTCCTGTCCGTCGTCGCCCTGTGCTCGTCCGGCGCCGCGGCACAGGCGGCGCAGATCGCCGAGGTCCGCATCGAGGGCATCGATCCGGCGATGACCGCCAATGTCCGCACCGCGCTCTCGCTGGAGGCCGCCACCGGCAAGCGCGTTTCCGACGCGCGTCTGGACTATCTGCTGCGCGTGGCCGAGGACGAGACCCGCGAGGCGCTGGAACCGTTCGGCTACTACAGGCCGGAGATCCGCATCGCCACCGATCCCGCGACGCTGGACGCGCTGGCCGACGACACGCCGGTACGGGTCGATATCGCGGTCCGCATCGGCGAGCCGGTCCGGGTGCGCGCCGCGACGGTCGCGATCGAGGGCGACGGCGCGGATGACCGTTATCTGAAAGAGGAACTCGATGCGTTCACGCCGAAGATCGGCGACGTGTTCGACCACGCGGTCTACGAACGCAGCAAGGCCTTCATCACCCGCCGCCTCGCCGAGCGCGGTTATTTCGATGCCGATTTCGCCGCGCGCCGGGTCGAGGTGACGCGCGCCGAGGCGGCCGCCGACATCGATCTGCGCTGGGACAGCGGCGACCGCTACGACATGGGCGAGATCGTGTTCGTGCAGGGCACGTCCGAGCAGGACGAACGGCCGGTGATCCGCGAATCGCTGCTGCGCGAATTCGTCTACTGGAAGGAAGGCGAGTACTACCATCAGGGGCGTCTCGACCGTCTGCGCAAATCGCTGACCGCGCTGGAGTACTTCAACCGCATCGACATCGAACCGCGGCCGGAGGATGCGATCGACGGCCGGGTGCCGGTGACGGTGCGGCTGACGCCGGCCAAGCGCAGCGTGTACACGCTCGGCGGCAGTTACGGCACCGACAGCGGCTTCGGCGTGTCGCTGGGCCTGGAACGGCGCTATCTGAATTCGCGCGGCCACAAGCTGCTGGCCCGGCTCGATTACGCCGAGAAGCGCAAGACCCTGACCGTGCAGCACCGGATCCCGGCCTTCGCCTGGCGCGACGGCTGGTACACCACCAGTCTGCGGGCCTACGACGAACAGACCGCGTACATCGACACCCGCCGTTACGAGGCGGTGTTCGCGCGCAGCGCGCAATACAGCCGGGAACTCAACCTGGTCGCCTCGGTGCACACGCTGCGCGAGCGCTGGGCCTACGACTACGAAAGCCTGCTGCGCCCGGTGACGCTGTATCGGCAGGCGACATATCTGTATCCCTCGATCGACGCCGAATACATCAAGGCCGACGATCGCATCCAGCCGCGCGCCGGCTTCGGCGCCAATGCGACCCTGCGCGGCGGCTTGGGCGGCGCGGGTTCGGATGCGAACTTCCTGCAGCTGCATCTGCGCGGCGCCTGGTTCAAGGGCCTCGGCGCGCGCAGCCGCCTGATCGCGCGCGCCGAACTCGGCGCGACCTTCACCGACGCCCTGGTGGACATCCCGCCGACCCTGCGCTTCTACGCCGGCGGCGATCGCAGCGTGCGCGGTTACGAATACCGCGAGATCGGGCCGCGCATCGCCGCGGGTCCCGGCCGCGACGCGTTCGCGCTGGGCGCGAAGAACGTGGCCACCGCGAGTCTGGAATTCGAGCAGTACTTCAACGACAGCTGGGGCGTCGCCGCCTTCGTCGACGGCGGCAGCGCCTTCGACGGCCAGCTCGATCGCTGGCGCCAGGGCGCGGGGCTCGGGCTGCGCTGGAAATCGCCGATCGGGCCGCTGCGCATCGATCTCGCACGCGGACTGGACGATCCCGATTCCGCGTTCACCCTGCACGTCAACCTCGGCGCGGATCTCTGAGCGATGGCGAAGGACGCCGCGAGCCCGGAGACCGTGACACCCGAGGCCGTGACCCCGGACCGCCGCGAGGCGCGCATCGCCGGACTGCGCACGCGGCGGCGTGCGCGCCTGCGCTGGCTGGCCACGCGCAGCCTGTTGCTGATGCTGGGATTGACGGCGCTGGCGGCAGTGCTGGGCTATTTCCTGCTGAACACCTTCCGCGGTCGCGATGTGCTGCTGGGGCAGATCGTCGCGCGGCTGCCCGACGGCAACACGCTGACCTGGTCGCATGCGGAAGGTCCCGCGTCGGGACCGCTGGTGCTGCACGACGTCGAATTCGTGCATCTCGGCTGTCCGGACCGCGACGGCGCACCGGTGGCCTGGCCCGGCTGCGTCGAACCGCTGCGCACGGTGTTCCGCGCGAAACGGGTGGCGCTCGATCCGACCCTGCAGCCGCTGTTCGGCCGCCGGCTGCGTCTGGAATCGCTGCAGGTGACGGACGCGACCCTGCGTCTGCCGAGGAGCGACGAACCGTTCGAATTGCCGCGCTGGCCCGAGTCGCTGCCGGCGATCGCGCCGCCGCTCGCGCTGGATGCGGAGAACATCGCCGTCGATCGCCTGAAGATCGTCCGCGACGCCGACACGGCATCGGGTACGGCATCGGACACCGCGTCCGACCCTGCGCGCGTCGAACCGCTGATCGAGGTGCGCACGCTGCGCGGCGGACTCGTCGCCGAAGACGGCCGGCTGGCGATCGCGCATCTGCAGGCGGACACCGATCGCGGTCGTTTCGCGCTGCACGGCGACTATGCGCCGCGCGATCGGTATCGCATGGACCTGACCGCCAGCGCGTGGCTGCCGGCGCCCGCGGGCCGCACC
>JAYRTK010000311.1:0-3974 GCA_041919595.1 Lysobacteraceae bacterium | reverse complement strand
TAGCAGATGCGACAGCATCGGCGCATCCAGCCCGACCGCGAACGCGGGCACGCCCTTCGGACGGAAGATCTCGATGAACTGGGTGTCGCCGTCGGTGCTCGGGGTCCAGAACAGACCTTCGGGGCCGGGCAGGCGCTTGACATCGGCGCCGGTCATCATCGCCACGACCTCGGACGGACGCGTCGAACCGCCGAAGCGAAGCTCGACGCGATCGTCGAGCGCTTCGACCTCGATCCCGACCCGCAGCGCCAGCGCATCCGGCGACGCGATCTCGATGCGGGCGACCGAGCCGCCGGCAGCGGGCCGCCACTGCAGCGCCGGCAACCGCGACTGCGCGCTTTCCTGCGCAGCGTACCGGCCGATGCCGATCTGGGTCGCCTTCGGGCCCGTCGTGGTCGCGGCGTTCTTCCGCTGCAGGTCGAGCAGCCGCGAGGCCGGTATTTCGCCGAAGCGCATCCGCGCCGCCTGTGCCGATGGAAATCCCGGTGCGCGCCAGGCCGGTGCCGGCGTGGCGGCGGTCCTGCTGAATTCGCCCGGCATCTGCGATGCGCCGTCCGCGGCGACGGCGGGGGCGACGAGCGCGCAGGCAAGCGGGCAGGCGATCGCCACGGTCAACGCGGCGGCGAGTCGGAGCGTCTTCGGCGTGCGGAACGATGCTGTGGTCATGATCATGGGTTCATCGAGGGGAGGGCGCCGCGGCGCGGCGTCGCATGAAAGGAAAGGATCAGCCGCCCGACGCGGCGTCGGCATCGCGATAGGCGCGGCGAAGCCGTTCGTGGAAATGGTGCACCGCATTTTCGCGCAGCGGGTTCAGGCGTCCGGTTTCGTACGAACCGGAGGCCAGGCCGCGTTGCACGTCCTCGCAGATGGCGATGTCCTCGTCCTGGACCACGTCGCTGAACGAGAGATCGGCCTCGCGCCGCGCGCGACCGGCGTCGGAATCGTCCGGCGCGTAGTAGAAATCGAATTCCACCCGGCACCGGTCCGCTCCCTTCGGAATCACCCGGTTGGTCTGCAGCCGGCCGGGCAGGATGTTGAGCATGGTGTTCGGCCACATCCAGTAGTACAGCGCATCGCCGTTGCCGTAGAGGCCTTCGCCGCTTTCGAGCGGACTCCACTGGAACGAATACCACTCCGCGGTTTCGGTGACGTAGCTGCGGTAATCCAGCAGCCGGTTCAACTCCGGATGCACGTGCGGGACGTGATAGCCCTCAAGATAGTTGTCGACATACACCTTCCAGTTGCAGGCGATGTCGTAGCCGACGCGATGATGATGCGTGTAGGTGTCGAGATGGCGGTCCGGCCCGATGCGGGCATCGATCCCGGCGACGAACGCCTCGAACGGCGGCGCCAGAGCTTCGTCGATGGCGGCGAACACCATGCCCTGCCAGACGCGGACCGCGAGTTGCGGCAGGCGCACGTCGGCGACATCGAAATCCGCGACGTCGGCCATCTCGGTGGCGGTGCGCAGCTGGCCGTCGAGGGCGTAGGTCCAGCCGTGGTAACGGCAGCGCAGCGCCTTCGCGCCGCGACCGTCGCACTGGGCCAGCGGGCCGGCGCGATGCCGGCAGACGTTGTGCATCACCCGGATCGCGCCATCGGCGCCCCGCACGGCGATCACCGGCAGCCCGCCCATGACATCCCCGCCGAGCATCGCGATGGCGTGATCGCCGGTTTCGCGCAACTGGCAGACGTGCGCCACCAGTTGCCAGCCGCGATCGAAGATGAACCTCCGGTCGGTCGCCACCATCGCCGGGTCCGTGTAGCAACGGGCCTGAAGGGCCAGCGCGCGATCCAGCGGCTGGGCGGCGAGGTCGGCGGAACGGTCGTGCGTGGTCATCCACCGAGTATCGCGCACCCCACCGGGGCTGTCAGCCATGGCGGCCGGGCTGCCGGCCGCCGTCGGTCTCAATCCGGCGTTCCGCGCAGCCCCGCCTGCGCGCGGGCGAACAGATCCGCGATCTCGGTCGTGTTCAACGCCCGCCCGAGCGCGCGGTGGACGGTCAGCGCGAACACGTCCCCGACCGGGAGGTCGTAGAGCTCGTCGGCCTCGATCCGGGTGGTGCCATGGTCCTGGCGCAGACGATCGCCGAGCTTGCGCTGGGCGCCGGCCAGCACCTCGAGATCCACGTCGTCCAGGCCCAGATCCGCGTTCAGCGATTGTCCCGGACGCAGCCGCTTCGCGACCGCGCCCGAAACCCCGGCGATGTGCAGCAGGGTCTCGCGCAGGGCTTCGGTCAGGCGTGTCGCGTTGTCCATGGCGGGCTCCCGGCGCCGCGCATCAGCGCAGCAGATCATCGAACGCGACCCCGAAATACCGCGCCAGCTCCCGAGCGATGCGGAAACGCACCGCATGCCCGGTCTCGACGCGCTTGATCGTGGCGATCGACACCTGGATGTGTACCCGGCTCAGGGCGTCGGCCAACTCCTGCTGGCTCAGGAGCTTGCCCTGCCGCAGCCGGCGCAGGGTGGCGGGATTCAGCAGGACCGCCCCGCACTGGATGGTCGCCGACCCTCCGGGATCGTCCGACGACCCGGAAGGGGGCGCCGAGGGCGCCGCCATCGCCGGCAGCACCGCGGGCAGGACCGGCGCGCGCGACGCCGCATCGACCGGAGACAGAGAGGGGGCGGGGCGGCTGCCGTCGAACACGCCATAGACGACGGACGAACCGGACGGGGTGGTATCGGACATGACAGGACTCCCTGAAGACGCTGGAGAAGGCCACCTCGGTGGCCGCCGACCCCGCAGCCACGTGCTGCGGGGCGGGTGGGAGACTGTCGGAAACCCGGCTTGGGGTCTTTACGGAGTTCTTACGGATTGCAAGTATTTGATTTTATTATGCATTTATTTGGTCGAGCAGGCAATCGTTGGTCTACGGTGAGGGAGGGTCGCTGGGTATGCCGTCCACATCGAAGATAGCGCCATTCAAAGTGGTTTCGATGGAAATCCGTTGCAATGCGGCACCTCTTTCCACTGCCTCGACGAGTCGGTCGAATTCAAGCCTGATCTCGGGGTCATTGCTGACTTGCGGATCGCATTTCACTTCGACGGGCTGATTGCGGTCTTGAGCAATCACGGCCAAATAGAACGAGGACTTCCCCGGCAGTTGGGTGACGAGGGTGAATGCGTTGGTGTGCTCCGGCAGATCGTAAAGAATATCGGGACCGTGCCTGGTGACGAGTTGGTTCGAGGCCGGGTGTATGAATTCCAGACTGTGCAAGGGATTTTTTGTGCCTTGTATCTCGCTGATTTCGAGGCGCTTGATATAGAACCTTTTTTTTCCACCCGGGCCGACTTCAGGCGATTTGATGGATATCTTCAATCTCTGCTGAGTGTCGGTGGTCTTGAATTGAAAAGGCTTGTCGTAGCTGCCGCCGTACCTGCTGCTGATGGTAAGCGTGGCGTCTATGGAGCTGACCTGTCCGTTGATCACTTCAACGTGGTATGCAGTGAGTGCGAATCCTGACATGGCGGCTTCCTCAAGAGAGATGGTATTGCGCGGATGAAGTAGTCGACGATGCGTAACATCCAGCTTCGATGATTTTCATCCAGTTTGATCGGGGTGGGTATGCGAAGCTTGGAATCGGATAGGCATCAATTCTGCGTCGATCGTATCGACGAGGAAGCCGCAACGAAATCCGGGTCATTAAATCCGGATCGCTTCAGGAAATCGAGGGTTTGTGCAATTTCATCTCTGCGGCCGAGCAGGAGGTTGGCTATTGCCCAGTGTTTGAGGATCTGGTGATCCCTTGATTCAGACGCCTGTTTTTCCAGGGCGTTGATGCATCCAAGTAGGTCTCTTTTTGCGGCTGATTCGTTTCCTCTTCTTGAGAGGAATTGGTGTCTAAGGAGGAGCCCTTTGGCTAGAGCGACGGGGGCCCCCTTGTCTTCGGGTAGCGACGTCCCCCCGCTTTCAGTAGCGGTACGATCTGGAGCCCGGGGTTACTGTAACTGACCTTTCAGGCGGTCGGCA
>JAYRTK010000310.1:0-3983 GCA_041919595.1 Lysobacteraceae bacterium | reverse complement strand
GCCTGATCAGCCGTTCGGTGACCCAGCGTACGCAGGAAATCGGCATCCGCCGCGCGCTCGGCGCGACCCAGGGCAAGTCGGTCTCGATGTTCGTCCGCCAAGGCGCGATTTATCTGGTCGTCGGCATCGTCGGCATCGCCTTGGGAATCGTCGTGAGCACATTGATCAGTTCGGTGTTTCCGAACATCCTCGACAACGTCGCGATCGTCGCCGTCGGCGCCCTGTTGCTGATGGGCATGGTGATCTTCGCCGCTTCCTACTTCCCGATCCGTCGAGCGCTGGCCCTCGAGCCCGGCGACGCGCTTCGCTACGAATGACCGACTTTCCCTTCACGAATCATCCGGAATCCGCCATGGCTACCGAACATCTCATCGATCTGCAGGGCATCAAGAAGATCTTCTACACCGACGAGCTCGAAACCTGGGCGCTGGACAACATCCACCTCACCATCGGCGCCGGCGAGTACGTCTCGATCAGTGGCCCGTCGGGCTGCGGCAAGTCGACGCTGCTCTCGGTGATGGGACTGCTCAATTCGTCGACCGAAGGCAAGTACTTCCTCAACGGCACCGAAGTGACCGGTCTCAGCCAGGCCGAGCAGGCCCGGGTGCGCAATCACGAGATCGGTTTCATCTTCCAGGCGTTCAATCTGATCGGCGACATGAGCGTGTTCGAGAACGTCGAACTGCCGTTGACCTATCGCAAGGATCTGAGCGCCAAGCAGCGTCGCGAGATGGTCCTGACCGCGCTGGAGCAGGTGAACATGTCGCAGCGCCAGAAGCATTTTCCGGCGCAGCTTTCCGGCGGTCAGCAGCAGCGCGTCGCGATCGCCCGCGCCCTGGTCGGCAAGCCCAAGGTCCTGCTCGCCGACGAACCGACCGGCAACCTCGATTCGAAGAACGCGACCCTGGTGATGGATCTGCTGGCCTCGCTGCACAAGCAGGGCAGCACCATCGTCATGGTCACCCACGACCCGCGTTCCGCCGAACACGCCGAACGTCAGGTCTCGCTGTTCGACGGCAAGATCGTCGACGACCGTCGCATGCGCCCGGCGTCCTGACGCCCGCCCGCATCGACACCACGCAACGGAACGCCCACGGAATCACACATGACCAGAAAAAGCGAAATTCTCGAACTGATCGCCCAGCACACGCGGGAACTCATCCCCGGGCTCGACGCCCACGCCTTCGTCGAATCCGACCGCCTGGTCGATCTCGGCGCCAACTCGGTCGATCGTGCCGAGATCGCGATGATGGTCCAGGAGTCGCTGGGGCTGTCCGTCTCGCGGGTCGAGCTGTTCGGACCCAAGAACATCGGCGAACTCGCCGACCTGTTCCTGTCGAAGCTCGATGCCGCCTGAAATCGTCGTCACCGGACTCGGCGTTCTCGCGTCGATCGGCCAGGGAAAGGCCGCTTTCGCCGATGCCCTGATCGGCGGACGCAGCGCCTTCGGGACGTTGCGTCGCCCCGGGCGCCAGGGGGTCGCGACCTACCTCGGCGCTGAACTGCCGGAGATCGCGTTTCCCGCGGATATCCCGGCGCAGACCCGGCGCGCGGCCTCGCTGTCCGCGCAGGCGGCGCTGGTCGCGCTGCAGGAAGCCTGGGACGAGGCCGGGCTGTCGGCGGTCGATCCGTCGCGGATCGGCCTGATCGTCGGTGGCTCCAACGTGCAGCAGCGCGAACTCGCGCTGGCGCACGAGCACTATCGTGATCGCGCCGCATTCCTGCGCCCGACCTATGCGCTGGGTTTCATGGACACCGATCTCTGCGGTTTCTGCACCGCGCAGTTCGGCATCCGCGGTCTCGCCTGCACCGTCGGGGGCGCGTCGGCCAGCGGCCAGCTGGCGATCGCGCAGGCGGCGCAGGCGGTGGCGTCGGGGCAGGTCGATGTCTGCATCGCCCTCGGTGCGCTGATGGATCTGTCGCACTGGGAATGCCAGGCGTTCCGCGCGATCGGCGCGATGGGCTCGGACCGTTTCGCCGACCATCCGGAACAGGCCTGCCGGCCGTTCGATCGCGACCATGACGGCTTCATCTACGGCGAATCCTGCGCCGCCATCGTGCTCGAATCGGCCGCGTCCGCCGCCCGCCGGCAGGCGCGTGCCGAGGCCGCGCTGCGCGGGTGGGGTGTGGCGATCGACGGCAATCGCAATCCGGATCCCTCGCTCGACGGCGAGATGCGCGCGATCGACGCCGCGCTCGTCCATGCGGGTTGGGACGCATCGCGGGTCGATTACGTGAATCCGCATGGCACCGGTTCGATCGTCGGCGACGAGACTGAACTGAACGCCCTGCGTGGTGCGGGTCTGGGTCATGCGCGTCTGAACGCGACCAAATCCATCATCGGCCACGGGCTCAGCGCCGCCGGCGCGGTGGAGGTCGCGGCCACGCTGCTGCAGATGCGTGCGGGCCGTCTGCATCCCACCCGCAATCTCGAACATCCGATCGATCCATCGTTCGCCTGGGTCGGCGCGGAGCCGGTCGATCACCGGATCGAACATGCGCTGACCCTGAGCATGGGGTTCGGTGGCATCAACACGGCGCTGTGCTGGGAGCGGTTGGGTTGAGAGGCATGGTTCCACAACGGATCAGGACAGGTATGACGATGAATACCCGTACGGTACGCAGCGAGGACCCGGATCAAGCGGCCAGCACGTCTCCGTGGCCACGCTCGGCGGCGGGCTGGACGTGATCCACCCCTGCATCCGTGTCGAGTGCATGGCCCGGGCCGTGCGCAGATCGAACGAATGAGCCGCTGACGCGGCGCCACAACCGAATCTTCACCGTCGACACATGGGAGTCAACGCAATGCAAAGCGATATCGGCCACAACACACGGCGTTTCTACGAGAAGCTCGCCGGTTTCATGTTCCTGTTGATCATCATCACCTTCGTCGCCGGCACAATGGCGTATGGCTCGATCGCCGGCGATGGTGATTTCGCCCAGCGGGCGCAGAATATCGCGGCCTCCGAGACCGCCTATCGCATCACCATCACCCTGCAGACGTTCGGCTACATCATGACCGTGCTGCTGGCGTTCGCGTTGTGCACGATCCTCGCGCGCTACAACCCGCGTCTGGCCCGGCTGGCGCTGTTTTTCCGCCTCGTCGAAGTCGCGATCAGCGGTATCGTGCTTTCCTACCGCTTCGTGCGGATGGATCTGTATGCGAACGAGGCCTATGCCAGTGCCTTCACGCCAGCGCAGCAGGAAGCGCTGCTCAACCAGGCAGTGATGTTCTACGACGGCGGTTTCAATATTGCCGGGATCTTCTTCGGTTTCGGCTCGACGTTGTTCTTCTACCTGCTGACCAAGACCCGTTATGTGCCGACCTGGATTGGCGTCTTCGGCATCGTCGGCTCTGTTGCTGCGCTCCTGGCCTGCATGAGTTCGATGATCCTGCCGCAATACCCGGCGATCGAAGTCGGCGGCTGGGTGCCGAGTCTGCTCGCCGAGATCTTTGCCGGCCTGTGGCTGATCTTTGTCGGAGGCAAGAACGCGCAGCCTTATCTCAAGGACGAGAACGCGGCCTGAGAGCCATCGGGGCAGGGAGCCCCTGGGGCGTGGTGTCGTCGGCGCAGCCCGGGAAGGGTGCGCCGGCGGCGCTGGTCGGTCCCGTCGGCAGAACCCGGCGGACGACGAAACGGACAGAGCGGGGCAGGGAGGCCCCGCGCTACCGCCGGTAGTGTCGAGATCGGATGCCATCGGGTCCGGCCCAGACAGGACCGGCGCGCGGTTGTCGCGCGGATGCTCAAATGGAGGTTCGGCCCTGAAAGAAAATCGCATCCCGGTGGTCGTCGGAATGCTGCTTCGGGCGATTTGCGGGAATTGAAAACCGTGCGCTGAGCGGGGTTCGAGGGCATGGTGCCCAAAGACTGGTGGCTATGGGTGGACTCGAACCACCGACCCCAGCATTATGAGTGCTGTGCTCTAACCGGCTGAGCTACATAGCCACGGGGGCACGCATTGTCCCCGCAGCGACGGCGGCC
>JAYRTK010000309.1:0-3986 GCA_041919595.1 Lysobacteraceae bacterium | reverse complement strand
GTCCTCCCCGTCCGAACAGATCAGCCCCGGCCTTTTCGTGGTCAGGCCCGCGGCCGCTTCCGCGCAGGCCGAGGGATTGGCGCGTCTGGCCGGCAAGGCCAGCGTCGAGCCGCTGGAAGGACGCACGCCGGGCTGGATCGTCCGCCTGAACAAGCCGCCGCGCAGCGCCCGCGAGGGCTGGCGCAGTCTGCACCGCCTGCTCGGCGGTGATTTCGTGATCCTCCCGGCGATGGTCGACGACACCGGCCGCCTCCGTTTCCCGACCGGCCTGCTGTCGCTGCGTTTCTGCGACGAGGCGGATGAAGCGGTATTGCGCGAGATCGCCGACACCTACGGCCTGGAATTCGTCGGCCGTCCGCGGTTCACCCGCCAGCAGGCGCTGTTCCGTCCCGCCGCCGGCAGCGAGGTGTTCCTGCCCGACGTCAGCGGCCGGATCAAGCGCGACCGCCAGATCGAAGCGGTCTGGTTCGACGCCGAAAGCGCCTTCTCGCGCAGCTGATCCGTCGATCGATCGCATCGGGACCGCCGGTCGCAGGCGGCGCGACGACGGCGTGACATCCTCGCGATGCCGGATGACGGCGACACCCCGCGACAGTCGGCGATAGTCAGCGATAATCGAACCCGACCCGCACGGACCGGACCGGTTCGGTTCCGCACGGCGCCGATCGCCACCTTTTCCCCGCCTTACAGGACGTGAGGTCGCCATGACCGCTCCGATCGCCCCTCCCGCGAAAGCGCGCTCCAACGTCGTCGAGATGCCCGCCCGCTCCGATCTCGGCCTGCGCATGGCCGATGGCCGCTGGGTGGAACTCGAACCCCTGTCCCTCAGCCTGGAAACCCTGCAGGGCGGCATCGTCGGCCGGCTGTCGGGAACGCCGGTCGCGGAAATGACCACCGGCCGGGTGATGCGCGCGGCGCAGGCCTTTTTCGAGCTGCCGACGAAGGCCGCCCGCCTCGCGCCGACCACTTCCACCGCGTCGCGCTCGGTCAGGCGCGCGCAGGACAGCGCACTCGAACGCAAGACCATCACCGCCTGGCTCGATCGCGAAACCAGTCTGGTCCGCGTGCTCTACAAGGAAATCGTGCTGCGCTTCAAACCGGAGGTCGCGCAGAAGATGCGCAACGCGATCCTGCGCGAGAGCGGGCTGGCCGTGCGCTCGCGCAATGCGCTGGTGCCGGATCAGATGATTTTGAGCGACGCCGAACTGCGCCATCCCGGCGAAGCACTGGTGCGGCTGGCGGCGAAGCTCGCGAGCCTGGACGAAGTCGCGTTCGCCGCACCGAACTTCGTCTCGCAGTTCCGCCGCGGCGCACCGGCGATCCGCAGGCCGTCGTCGAAGCAATGGCATCTGCGCACCGTCGGCGCGTCCCGGGCCTGGGCGCAGACCCGCGGCCGTCGCGACGTGACCGTGGCGATCCTGGACGACGGCATCGACGTGGAACATCCGGAGCTGCGCATGAACGTGCTGCGCAAGCCCGACCCCGACGAACCGCGGGATCTGTGCGGGCGCGACTTCTATCTGCCCGAGGACGACGCCGACCATTTCAATCCGCGCCCGAAGCGTTTCCGCGCGCCTTTCGCCGAGATGAGCGGCAACGACATCCACGGCACGCCCTGCGCGGGCGTGGCGGTGGGTCGCGGTCCACGCGCCTTCGGACTGGCGCCGAACTGCCGGCTGCTGCCGGTCAAGGTCTTCCACGCCGACGATCTCGCCAGCGAGAGCCAGGTCGCCGATGCGATCCGCTACGCCGCGACCTTCGCCGATGTGGTGTCGTGTTCCTGGGGCGGCGCCAGGAGCCCGGACATCGCGTTCGCGCTGCAGGACGCGCGCCGGCTCGGCCGCAAGGGCCGCGGTGCGGTGGTCGTCTGCGCGACCGGCAACGACGAACGCAGGCAGGTGGACTATCCGGCCTCGGATCCGAACGCGATCGCGGTCGGCGCCTCCACCGACGCCGATGAACTGGCGCCGTACTCCAACACCGGTCCGCAGGTCTGCGTGGTCGCGCCTTCGAACGGCGGCACCCGCGCCATCTTCACCACCGATGTGTCCACGCCGGGGCGCGGCTTCAATCCCGGCAACACCACCGCCGACGACACCGATGGTCTGTTCTGCGACGACTTCGGCGGCACCTCGTCGGCAACCCCCTTGGTCGCCGGGCTGTGCGCGCTGATGCTGTCGCTGAAGCCGGAGATGGGCCCGGACGACGTGCGCGCGATCCTGACCGCCAGCGCGAAGAAGATCGGCCCGGCCTCGGCCTACAAGTCGAACGGGCATTCCAACAAGTACGGCCATGGCCGGATCGACGCGGCGAAGGCGCTGACGCTGACCAAGGCCTGGAAGAAACCCGCCTGACCGGCCCGCCCGGCGGAAATTCACGGATCGAACAGCGCCGGCTGCGGCGGCAACGCATCGCGATCGCGGAAATTCCCCAGGCCCACGCCCACCAGGCGATAACGCGTGCGCTGCGGCAGATCGACGCGCGCGCGCAAGGCCAGCGCGATCGCCGCGAACTCCGCCAGCGACGCGGGCGGCGTCTCCGGCGTATGGCTGCGGGTGAGGATGCGGAACTGCGCGGTCTTCAGCTTCAGCACCACGGTGCGGCCCACGCGCTCGGTTTTTCGCGAGGCCTCCCAGGTCTTTCCGGCGAGGCGGAGAATCGTCGGTTCGAGTTCGTCGATCAGAACGTCGCGCTCGAAGGTGTCCTCGGACGAGATCGACTGCACCGGCTGATCGGGTTCGACCGGGCGCTCGTCGATGCCCTGCGCGCGCGCGCGCAGACGCAGGCCGAAACTCCCGAATTCGCGCTGCAACCGCTCCGCGTCCAGCGCGCGCAGTTCGCCGACCGTCGCGATGCCCAGCGCGGCGAGTTTCTCCTGCATCACCTTGCCGACCCCGGGAATCCGGCCGACCGGCAGCGACGTGAGGAAATCGAACGCCT
Source organism: Lysobacteraceae bacterium (assembly GCA_041919595.1). Lineage (GTDB taxonomy): Bacteria > Pseudomonadota > Gammaproteobacteria > Xanthomonadales > Xanthomonadaceae > Lysobacter_I. The sequence continues at coordinate 1,046 of JAYRTK010000309.1, read as the reverse complement.
GCTGCGGCCGGATCACGAACTGGCCGTCGGGCTTGTTCCAGTCCGACGCGATCTTGGCGAGGAACTTGTTCGGCGCGATGCCGGCCGACGCTGTGAGCCGCGTTTCCTCGCGGATCTGCGCGCGGATGGTCTCGGCGATCGCGGTCGCGCTGGGCAGCGCGATCTTCGGCACGGTCACGTCGAGATACGCCTCGTCCAGCGACAGCGGCTCGATCAGGTCGGTGTAGCGCGCGAAGATCTCGCGCACCTGTCGCGACACCGCCTTGTAGCGCGCGAAATCCGGCGGCACGAACACCGCCTCCGGACACAGGCGCTCCGCGCGGACCGCGGGCATCGCCGAACGCACCCCGAACGTGCGCGCCTCGTACGACGCCGCGCACACCACCGACCGCGCGCCGCGCCACGCCACCACCACCGGCCGCCCGCGCAGCGACGGGTCGTCGCGCTGCTCCACCGACGCGTAGAACGCATCCATGTCGATATGGAGGATCTTGCGCGGCGCGGGCGACATGCGGCCATTGTCGCGCATCGCCGCGCCGCGGGATGACGCCGGATGGCGCCAGTCGACGGATTCCCGTCAGGGGATGTCAGCAGACTTCCGGTGTGCGCTCCAGCCAGCGGACATCGAGCGTCGACGCGGCATCGCCGGCGACCGCGCGGGCGACGATCGCGTCGGACCCGAGCGTGTCGATGCCCTGCTCCACGTACCAGGCCGGGTTGTAGTAGCTGTGCGAATAGCGTTCGCCGCCATCGCAGAGGATGCTGACGATGGAACCGGTGCGGCCTTCGCGACGCATGCGTCCGGCGGCGGCGAGCACGCCCACGACATTGGTGCCGGTGGAACCGCCGACGCGGCGGTCGAGGGCCTCGCTGACGTGGCGCATCGCCGCGAGGCTGAGCGCATCCGGCACCTTCACCATCGCGTCGATGCAGGCGGCGATGAAGCTGCGCTCCACTTTCGGCCGGCCGATGCCTTCGATGCCCGAGCCGCAGGGATGCGTGAGGTCGTGCCGCGGATGTCCGCGCAGCGCGCCGGCGAAATGATC
>JAYRTK010000308.1:0-3993 GCA_041919595.1 Lysobacteraceae bacterium | reverse complement strand
TCAACGGTCACCCGCACCACCGGTTCGGTGCCGGACGGACGCAGGAATGCGCGCCCCCTGCCCTGCACCGCGGCCTGGGCCTCGGCCAGCGCCGCCTGCACGCTCGCGGCCTCGGCCGGGCGGCTGCCGGCCGCGATCTTCACGTTCACGGTCTTCTGCGGCACCTTGGCGAAGCCCTCCAGTGCCTGTTCCAGGCGCAGGCCGCGCCGGCGCAGCACTTCCAGCACCTGCAGCGCGCTGACGATGCCGTCGCCGGAACTGACCCGGTCCAGGCACAGCAGATGCCCGGAGGTCTCGCCACCGAGAATGCCACCATGTTCCAGCAGAGCCTGATGGACGTAGCGATCGCCGACCTTGGTCCGCAGGAATTCGATCCCGCGATCGGCAAAGGCTTTTTCCAGCCCGTAGTTGGTCATCAGGGTGCCGACCACCGGGCCGCGCAGGCGCCCGTTGACCTGCCAGTCGCCGGCGAGGACATACAGCAGATCGTCGCCGTCGCGCACGACACCGTGGCCGTCGACGAACATCACCCGATCGCCGTCGCCGTCGAAGGCGATGCCGAGATCGGCGCCGGTTTCGCGCACGCGGGCGACCAGCGCCTCGGGATGGGTCGAGCCGACGCCATCGTTGATGTTGAGGCCGTTGGGCTCGACGCCGATGGCCTCGACCTGGGCGCCCAGTTCACGCAGCACGAGCGGACCGATCTGATAGGTCGCGCCATGCGCGCAGTCGACCACGATGCGCATGCCGCCGAGGTCGAAGCGCCGCGCGACCGAGCCCTTGCAGGCTTCCACGTAGCGGCCGATGGCGTCGCGGGTGCGGACCGCCTTGCCGAGCTGGTCCGAGGGCACGGTGGAGAACGGGCGTTCGAGCGCGGCCTCGATCGCCAGCTCGGTGGTGTCGTCGAGTTTCTCGCCTTCGGCCGAGAAGAACTTGATGCCGTTGTCGTAATGCGGATTGTGCGAGGCGCTGATGACGATGCCGCCGTCGGCGCCGAGCGAACGGGTGAGATGCGAGACGGCCGGCGTCGTCATCGGCCCCATCAGCTGCACATCGACACCGGCGGCCACCAGGCCCGCTTCCAACGCGGCCTCGAACATGTAATTGGAAATGCGGGTGTCCTTTCCGATCACCACCAGCGGCTTGCGCCACTGCCCGCCGCCGCTGGCGTCGGGGCGGCAGCCAGCCTCGCGCAACGCGTGACCGTAGGCGTTGCCCAGCCGCAGCACGAAATCCGCCGAGATCGGGCCCTCGCCCACGCGTCCGCGGATGCCGTCGGTGCCGAAGTATTTTCTGCTCATGGAAGAACGCCGTAATGAGGATGCGATCGGGTTGAGAAATGGAACGGAAGAACGATCGAACCCCGACACCCCGCACAACCGAAGATCCGACATTGACGGACACGTCACCAACCGGGCCCGCGCGAGGACGACGCGTGCCACGGCGGATCGTCGACCCGCCCGTGGCGATCGAATCGATCAGCTCTCCGCGACCGCCTCTTCCTCCGGCTGCGGCTGCTTCATCAGCAGCGCGACCAGATGGGCGATGCGCTCGCGCAGTTCGCGGCGATCGCAGATCTGGTCGACGGTGCCGTGGTCGAGCAGGAATTCGGAGCGCTGGAAGCCTTCGGGCAGGGTCTCGCGCACGGTCTGTTCGATCACGCGCGGGCCGGCGAAGCCGATCAGAGCGCCGGGTTCGGCCATGTTGATGTCGCCGAGCATCGCGAACGAGGCGGACACACCGCCGGTGGTCGGATGGGTCATCACCGAGATGTACGGCAGGCCGGCGGCCCGCAGGCGACCCAGCGCGGCGGAGGTCTTGGCCATCTGCATCAGCGAGAACAGGCTCTCGTGCATGCGCGCGCCGCCGCTGGCGGAAAAGCACACGAACGGGGCGCCGAGGTCGCGGGCCCGCTCGACGCCACGGGCGAAGCGTTCGCCGACCACCGATCCCATCGAGCCGCCCATGAACGCGAAGTCGAAGGCGGCAGCGACCATCGGACGGCTGCGCAGGGCGCCTTCCATCACGATCAGGGCATCGCGCTCACCGGTCGATTTCTGCGCCGCCTTGATGCGGTCGGAATACCTCTTCTGGTCCTTGAACTTCAGGACATCGGTCGGACCGAGTTCACCCGCGATTTCGATGCCGGTACCGGGGTCCAGGAATGTGGCCAGCCGCGCGCGGGCGCGGATCGGCATGTGGAAGGCGCATTTCGGGCAGACCTCGAGGTTGTCCTCCAGCTCCTGCCGGTACAGGACCGCTCCACAACCGTCACATTTTTCCCAGAGCCCCTCGGGCACGCTGCGTTTCCGGGACACGCCGCTTTCCGTGCGGATGCGGGCAGGCATCAGTTTTTTCAGCCAGGACATGCGTTCCTTTGTCGCCTCAGTGGTGGAAGGACAACGCGGATGGCCATCCGGGCCCCCGCGCCGAGCGGGCCAGTCTAGCAAGAGAACCCTGCCCGGTCCGTTCGCCGGCGCATGGACCCGGCCGGCGCCCTCCGCCGCCCGGGCGCGGCTCAGCCTGCGTCCAGCGCCGCCCGCAACGGCGCCAGGAAGGCGCTGGCCCTGGCGGCGGCGATCTCCGCATCGGCGGCATCGGACAGGGCCGACACCAGGGCACTGCCGACCACCACGCCTTCGGCGACACGCCCCATGGCCGCCGCACTGGCGGCGTCCCGGATGCCGAAGCCGGCCACCACCGGCACCCCGGCGCGGGCGCGGATCGTGGTGAGGTGCGCCCCGGCATCGCCGGTGTCGAGCCGGTCGGCGCCGGTCACGCCGGCATAGCTGACGTAGTAGAGATAGCCCTCGGCGTCGGCGCAGAGCCGGTCGAGCCGTGCATCCGGCGTGGTCGGCGAGGCGAGCAGGATCAGGCGCAGATCGTGGGCATGCAGCGCCGCGCGCAGGTCATCCGCCTCCTCGGGCGGCAGATCGACCAGCAGCACACCGTCCACCCCGGCCATCGCGGCCTCCTCGGAGAACCGCGCATAACCGCGGATCTCGACCGGATTGAGATAGCCCATCAGCACGACCGGCGTTTCCGCATCGGTCGCGCGGAACGCGCGCACCGCGTCGAGGACGAAACGCAGGCCGGCGCCACGGGCCAACGCCCGCTCCGAACTGCGCTGGATGGTCGGACCGTCGGCCATCGGGTCGGAAAACGGCACGCCCAGTTCGATCACGTCGGCACCGGCGGCGACCAGGGCGTGCATCACCGGCACGGTGGCTTCCAGCGACGGGTCACCGGCGGTGACGAACGGGACCAGCGCCTTGCGGCCGGCGGATTGGAGTCGTGCGAAGCGGGGGGCGATGCGGTTCATGGGGGCGATTGAGTGCGTGCGTTTTGCTGGGGCGGCTTCTGCCGCGAACAGACAATGGAAAAACGATGGCGGACGGGGCTGAAGCCCCTCCTGCGGCAACGCTCAGAACACGATCCCTTCCCGCGCCGCGACCGTGTGCACATCCTTGTCGCCGCGCCCGGACAGGTTGCACAGCACGAGGCCATCCTTCGGCAGGTCGCGGGCGAGTTTCATCGCCTGGGCGATGGCATGGCTGGATTCCAGCGCCGGCAGGATGCCTTCGGTCCTCGCCAGCAGGTGGAACGCTTCCATCGCTTCGGCATCGGTGACACCGACGTATTCGGCGCGACCGCGCTCCTTCAGGAACGCGTGTTCGGGGCCGACGCCGGGATAGTCGAGGCCGGCGGAGATCGAATGGGTCTCGATGATCTGGCCATCGTCGTCGCACAGCACGTAGGTGCGGTTGCCGTGGAGCACGCCCGGGCGGCCTGCGGCCAGCGAGGCGGCGTGCAGGCCGCTGCCGATCCCCTCGCCCGCCGCTTCGGCGCCGACCAGGCGCACGCCGGCATCGTTGAGGAAGGCGTGGAAGATGCCGATGGCGTTGCTGCCGCCGCCGACGCAGGCGGTGATCGCATCCGGCAGGCGGCCGTATTCGGCCAGCATCTGCGCGCGCGCCTCGCGGCCGACGACGG
>JAYRTK010000307.1:0-4011 GCA_041919595.1 Lysobacteraceae bacterium | reverse complement strand
GCTCCGCGAAGCGCTCGAACAGGGACGCCAGGTCAAGCTGTCGGGATTCGGCAATTTCGATCTCCGGCGCAAGAACCAGCGCCCCGGCCGCAACCCCAAGACCGGCGAGGAAATCCCGATTTCGGCGCGGACCGTGGTGACGTTCCGCCCGGGCCAGAAGCTGAAGGAGCGGGTGGAAGCGTTTGCCGGAGGCGGCGATGCTTGATCCCGGCAGCAACCGCGAACTCCCGCCCATCCCGGCCAAGCGTTACTTCACCATCGGCGAGGTCAGCGAGCTGTGCGATGTGAAGCCGCATGTGCTGCGCTACTGGGAAACCGAGTTTCCCAGCCTCAAGCCGGTCAAGCGCCGCGGCAACCGCCGTTACTACCAGCGCCACGACGTGCTGATGGTCCGTCAGATCCGCAGCCTGCTGTACGAACAGGGCTACACCATCGGCGGCGCGCGCCTGCGCCTCGACGGCGAGGGCGCCAAGCAGGAGTCGGCGATGACCTCGCAGGTCATCCGTCAGGTGCGGATGGAGCTGGAAGAAGTCCTGCAACTCCTGAAGCGTTGAACGGCGCTGGCCCTGCCCGCATCCGAGCGGGTACAATGTTCGACCTACCCGGGGTATAGCGCAGCCTGGTAGCGCACCAGTCTGGGGGACTGGTGGTCGTCGGTTCGAATCCGGCTACCCCGACCAATACACGACGGCAAAACCTCTCTGCCGTATTCCGAAAACCCTCGTAAATGCGGGGGTTTTCGCGTTTTGGCTGTGGACTTCAGTCCAACACCATCTCGCCTCATTTGGCGAAAAATTCGCCAAATTCTCCCTCTCTTTCTCCGGCCCTGTGGACTTCCCGATTGTCAAGTCCACAGGATGGTTTTCGTGTTTCCTTGTAGATCAAAGATTTACGTGTGGTCTCGGGAGAGCGGTTTTATGGCGTCAATGCTTACCTAGTGGGATGCCAACGATCTGACGCACACCACAAGAGAAATTGCATTCGCGCGCTATACGGATGTCGCCATATCGGTAAAGTGAATTCATGCGCGAGAGAGCTCTACTTGGAAACGCCGACATGACGTCCTCGACAATGGAACCATCGCCCCGTGAGCAGGACAGCTCGCCTTACGCAATCAGTTTCCACGAGGCGTTGGCCTTCTGGTTCAAGCTCGGCTGGATCAGTTTCGGCGGGCCGGCCGGGCAGATCGCGCTCCTGCATCAGGAACTGGTCGAGCGACGGCGCTGGATCTCAGAGAACCGCTTCCTGCATGCCTTGAACTACTGCATGTTGCTCCCTGGGCCGGAGGCCCAGCAATTGGCCACTTACATGGGTTGGTTGATGCATCGGACCTGGGGCGGGGTCGTCGCGGGTGCCCTGTTCGTGCTGCCGTCGCTGTTCATTCTCATCGCCTTGTCGTGGATTTATCTGCGCTTCGGCGATGTGCCGGTGGTGGCGGGGCTTTTCTACGGCATCAAGCCGGCGGTGACGGCCATCGTGCTGCATGCGGCCTACCGCATCGGGTCGCGCACGCTGAAGAACCCGGTGCTGTGGTGCATCGCGGCGGCGGCGTTCGTGGGCATCTTTGCGCTGTCGCTGCCATTCCCTGTGATCGTGGCGGGCGCGGCGCTGGTCGGATATCTGGGCGGACGATTCTCGCCATCGCAGTTCGCGATCGGTGGTGGACACGGCAGCGGTGTGACATCGGATCACGGGCCTGCACTGATCGGCGATTCGACGCCTGTCCCGGAGCACGCCCGTTTTGGCTGGGGGCGCCTGACGCGAGTCTTGATCGTTGGCCTGTTGTTGTGGGTGCTTCCGATATCCGCCCTCGCGATGGCCCTCGGCTGGGAACACACCCTGACGCAGATGGCCTGGTTCTTCACCAAGGCCGCATTGCTGACGTTCGGCGGCGCCTACGCGGTGCTGCCCTATGTCTATCAGGGAGCCGTGGACCGCTATGGCTGGTTGTCGCCGACGCAGATGATCGATGGCCTGGCGCTCGGCGAGACCACACCGGGTCCATTGATCATGGTCGTCGCTTTCGTGGGCTTTCTTGGCGGGCATGCGAACCCCGTGTTCGGGCAGGACGCGGTCTTTCTTTCGGGCGCAGTGGCGGCGGCGCTCGTGACCTGGTTCACCTTCCTGCCATCGTTCATCTTCATTCTTGCCGGCGGGCCCTTGGTTGAATCCACGCACGGCAACCTGCGGCTGACTGCGCCGCTAACCGCGATCACGGCGGCGGTGGTCGGCGTGATCGTGAATCTCGCGCTGTTCTTCGGCTATCACGTGCTCTGGCCGCATGGCTTCTCCGGGGTGTTTGATCCGATCGCCGCTGTCCTGCTGGTCGTTTCGACACTGGCCTTGTTCCGCTGGAAGCAAAGCGTCATTCGAGTTATCGCTGCATCCGCCGCAGCGGGCCTGCTCCTGAAAACGCTTCCGCTTTGAAGCACGCCACCATCGCTACGCCGCCTGAATCGAGGCAGTTCCCTGTGTCAGAGGCCGTTGGCCCGGCGCGCCGGCCACTTGACGCGACCATCAGGAAGGCGTTCCATTGCAGGCATGGCCGCACTGCGATTCAGGCGCATCCGTGTCCGCCGCGTCATGGCGGCGTGCGCCTTGTTCTGCATGCTGTTCCTGCAGGTCGCGGTGGCCGCGTATGCCTGTCCTGTTCAACGGCCGCCATCGGAGCCCGCGCCGGCGATGGCCGGATGCGAGGACATGACGGCGCCCGACCCGGAGGCGCCGGCGCTGTGCATCGCGCACTGCCAGGACAGCCAGATCGCGACCCCCGATTTCAATCCCCTGCAGGTGCCGCCATCGGCACTGCCGCCCCTGCATTTCGCCCTGACCGCGGCCCTGTTGCCGCCGGTGCAGGCGCAATACTACGAAGACGTTCCCGTCTGTCAGTCGGACCCACCGCTCGCGCAGCGCTTCTGTAGCCTGCAGATCTAGATCTCGACCGCACCCGTCCGCGCTGCCGCTTGCCGGCGGCGCGTCTGTCGTTGCCTGTCTGGAGGTCGTATGTCCCTGTTATCCCGTCTGCGCTTGATGCGCAGCACGTTCCATTGGCCCGCATGGCTGGTGGTCCTCGGCGTTCTCGCCGTTTCGCCCATGTGCGCCGCCGCCGAGGTGTCGTTCGAGGACGCCCTACGCCTAGCGGTTGAACGTGCGCCGCTGCTGCGTGCGCGTCGCTCGCAGGAGGCGGCTGCGCACGAAGAGTCCGTGCGCGCGGCGGCGTTGCCGGATCCCACCTTGACGTTCGGCCTGAGCAACTGGCCGATCACCGGTGCCGATGCCTTCGATCTGCGCGCGGACGACATGACCATGCAGCAGATCGGCGTGATGCAGATGTTTCCCGCGCGCGCGAAGCGGCAAGCGCGCCAAACGGTCGCGAACCGGGCGATCGAACTGGCGCAGGCAGAGTCGAGCGCCGACCGACTGGCGACTCGCCAAGCGGTCGCGCTTGCCTGGCTCGATCAATGGGCGGCCCAGCGCGAGATCGCTGCGCTGCAGGCGCTTCGGGAACCGGCCGTGCTCGCCGCCCGGACCGCGAAGGCGCGGCTCGCGGGTGGAACCGGGAGCGCGACCGATGCGCTGGCGGCGCAAGCGGCGGTGCTGGCGTTGGAGAGCCGGCTCGATGCCGCCCACGCCCGCCTGCAGGCCTCGCGCGCCGGTTTGGCGCGGTGGTTGGGCATCGCGTCCGAGGATGTCCAGGCCAGCGGCGATCCGCCGAATATTCGTGCCTTGCCGATCGGTGCCGACGCGATGCTCGCGGCGGTGGACCATCACGGGCCGCTGCAGGCCTGGCAGGCCCGGGAAGCGATGGCCGACGCTGCCATCGATGCCGCCATCGCCGAAACACGTCCCGACTGGCGCGTCGGCGCGACCTATGGACGCCGTGAGCGGATGCCGGACGGTAGGCGGCGCAGCGACATGCTGATGGTCGAGGTGTCCGTCGATCTTCCGCTGTTCGCGCGCAACCGGCAGGACCGTGGCATTGCTGCGCGTCGGGCCGAACGGGAGGCGGTT
>JAYRTK010000306.1:0-4031 GCA_041919595.1 Lysobacteraceae bacterium | reverse complement strand
GGTGGTCAATTCGCTCGATGCCCGGAAGTGCCTGCTCAAGCCCTACCAGCAGGTCATCGCCGCGGGCGTCGGCCTGAACGTGCCGATGACGCTGGTGACCAACGACAAGGTCGCGGCGCTGGACCTGATGCACGACTCGCCTTCCGGCCTGATCCTGAAGTCGCTGTGCGCGGGCAAGGTGACGCCCGGCCCCGATGGCGGCAGCGTACCGTTCAACATCATGACCATGCGCGTTTCGGAGGAGGATCTTTCCGGCGCCGACGAACACGACATCGGCTATTGCCCGCACGTCTTCCAGCACGAGATCCGCAAGGACCACGAACTGCGGATCGTGATGATCGACGGCAAGCCGCATGCCTTCCGGATCAACTCGCAACTGCTCGAATCCTCCACCGTCGACTGGCGCAAGGGCGTGCACCTGCTCGACTACACGCCCTGCGGAATCCCGAACGAACTGACCGACAAGCTGCGCGCCTACATGCGCGCGATCGGCCTGTTCTCGGGAAGCGTCGACATCGTGGTCGACCCCGACGGTCGATACTGGTTCCTCGAATGCAACCAGGACGGCGCCTGGGGCTGGCTGGACGAAATCGTGGACGGCGCCCTCACCCGGGAGTTCGCATCCGCGTTCCGCCGGCGGCTCCTCTCCCAGACCACGGAATCGGCCGATGCCTGAGTCGACACGTCACCACGCGGGCGCTGCATGCGCCGCGGCTCCGCGCCGCGAATCGGCATGTCGCGGGCCGGCATGAAGAACATCGTCCAGTCGGAAGCCTCCGAATGCGGGCTGGCATGCCTGGCGATGGTCGCCGCGCACCACGGCCTGGACCTCGGCATGGCCGAGCTGCGGCGCCGTTTTCCGATGTCGCTCAAGGGACTCCGACTGAGTCAGCTGGTCGAGATCGCCGGCAAGCTGGGGCTGCATGGCCGCGCGTTGCGGCTCGACATGGAGGGGCTGCCGAAACTCGCGACGCCGGCCATCCTGCACTGGGATCTGAACCACTTCGTGGTGCTGGAGCGCGTGCACCGCGACCGCATCGTCATCATCGATCCGTCGCTGGGACGGCGGACGTTTCCGCTGTCGGAGGTGTCGCGGCATTTCACCGGCGTCGCGCTGGAACTGGAGCCCGGCCAGGATTTCACCCCGGAAACGCGACGCGAAGCGGTCAGCCTGCGCAGGCTGACCGGTCCGGTCCGCGGACTGTGGCGTTCGCTGTCGCTGCTGCTGCTGCTGTCGCTGACCCTCCAGGTCTTCGTGCTGGTCACCCCGTTCTACATGCAGTGGGTGGTGGACCAGGTGCTGGTGTCGGCCGACACTTCGCTGTTGACCGTTCTCGGCATCGGTTTCGCGATGCTGGTGCTGGTGCAGATCGCGGTGTCGGTGCTGCGCGGATGGACCGTGGTCTATCTCTCGGCCCGCTTCGGACTGCAATGGATGGCGAACGTGTTCGCACATCTGCTGCGTCTGCCCCTCGATTTCTTCGAGAAGCGCCATCTCGGCGACATCGTCTCGCGCATCGGATCGGTGCAGCGGATCCAGCAGACGATCACCACGAACTTCGTGGAGGCGATGGTCGACGGCCTGATGGCCGTGGCGACGCTGGCGATGATGCTGGCCTACAGCCCGCTCCTGGTCCTGGTGACGTTCGTGGCGCTGATGGTGTATCTGGGGCTGCGCATGGCGACGTTCCGGCGCTTCCGCGACGGCAGCGAGCAGCAACTGGTCGAGGCCGCGCGGCAACAGTCGCACTTCTTCGAAACCGTGCGCGGCATGCAGAGCATCAAGGTGTCGGGCATCGAGAGTCAGCGCCGATCGGCGTATCTGAATCTCCTGCACCGCACGATCGACCGCGAAGTCTGGCTGGCCCGTCTGGATCTGCTGTTTTCCCAGAGCAACGCGCTGGTGATGGGCCTGGAACGGGTCATCGTGATCTGGATCGGCGCCTCGTTGACGCTCGGCGGCACGTTCACGGTCGGCATGCTGATCGCCTACCTCGCGTACAAGGAACAGTTCACCCAGCGGGTGGCCACGCTGATCGACCGGATGATGGAGTTCCGCATGCTGCGCCTGCATGGCGAGCGGTTGGCGGACATCGTGATGGCGGAACCGGAGCCGGTCGAGCACATGATCGCCCTGCCGGACAAACCGCCGCTGATCCAGGCGCGCGCGCTGAGCTTCCGTTATGCCGACGGCGAACCGTGGGTCGTGACCAATTGCGACCTGGACATCGCCTCCGGCGAGTCGGTGGCGATCGCCGGTCCGTCCGGATGCGGAAAGAGCACGCTGGTCAAGCTGCTGCTCGGCCTGCTGACGCCCGTCGCCGGCGAGATCCGCATCGACGGCGTGCCGCTCAAGCAACTGGGCCCGGCCAATTTCCGGGGCATCGCCGGCGTCGTCATGCAGGACGACCAGCTGTTCGCCGGCTCCATCGGCGAGAACATCAGCCTCTTCGGCGACACCTGGGATCAGGAGCGCATCGAGGAGGCGGCGCGCAGGGCCGCCGTCCACGACGACATCGTGGCCATGCCGATGGGCTACCACAGCCTGATCGGCGACATGGGCAGTTCGCTCTCGGGAGGACAGCGCCAGCGCATCCTGATGGCGCGCGCGCTGTATCGCCGGCCGATGGTGCTGATCCTGGACGAAGCCACCAGCCATCTCGACGTGGAACGGGAGCGGCTGGTCAACGCCGCGGTCAGCGCGCTGACGCTGACACGGATCATCGTCGCCCATCGCCCGGAAACGATCGCCAGCGCCGACAGGGTGCTGGTGATGGAGGCGGGGCGCATCGTCCGCGACTATCGCCCCCACAAAACGGAGTCGCGGCCCCGGGAGGTCGCGGAGATCCATCACTGACGCGGCGACCGCCGCGCAACGGATTCCGGTGCATACCGGACCCAAGGTGCAGGGGGACTGCACTATTTTTGATAACAAAGGAGTTTTGCATGAAGCCGTTTGTTATGAAGCAGCACGAAAAGGATCATGGCGCGCTGCGCGAACTGCGCGAGCATGAACTGGAAGCGGTGAGCGGCGGCCGGCTCAGCGCCGGTATCGGGCTGGCGCCCCAGGAGCCGATCCGTCTCAACACCGTGACCGTCACTCCGAATGGTGACGGCGGCGATGACGGCTGCGACGACGACTGGGCGTACTGAGTCCGGTCCGGGGAGGCCGACGCGATCGGCCTCCCCACTCGGCCCGCGCACGGGCCATCCCCCTATCGCCCGGGATTGCCGGGTTCGCGCCAGATCCGGTCCCACACGTCGCGCAGACGACCGGCGGCATTCCACGGCCAGTCCAACTGCTCCACCGGAACCGCACGCCAACGCGGGCTGTTGCGCTCGGCGACGACGAAATTGAAGATGTAATCCGGCTCCAGTCCCATGCGCAGATCGCTGACGATCAGTCGGCCCTCGCGCTCTTCGGCTTTCATGAAGCCGTGGTTGAACCAGCGCAGACGCGCGACCCGATCGAAATCCGCGACCGCGCGCAGCGCTGCGACATCCGAGCGCTGCGCACGGAAACGCATCGGCCCGCGGTCGGCGACCAGCGAACGCTCGGCTTCGACATAGCCTTCCGGCGTCATCGCGACGACCCGCCACAACAGCGTGTTGAACGGCATCGGCACGCTGAACCGCGGCGCATCCGGCAGCCCCATCGCCGTCAATGCCTGATCGGCGGCGCGATCGACCTGCGCCTTGGCGACCAGCGACCAGCCGAGATAGGCCGTGCTCAGCGCCAGGCCCGCGACCAGCGCGCGCTGCGCGAGCGGACGCTCGCGCGCGATCCAGGCCACGACGCAAGCGACCAGCAACCAGAGCGTGTACAGCGGATCGATGATGAAGACGCTCGCCCACATCGTCGGCGGCGGCGACAACGGCCACCACAGCTGGGTGCCGTAGACGGTGAAGGCATCCAGCAGCGGATGGGTGATCAACGCGAGCTGGATCGCCCAGAACCAGCGCATCGGCGCATCCGCCACGCGCCCGCCACGACGCCGGAACCAGGCCCAGATCAACGCCGCCACCCACGG
>JAYRTK010000305.1:0-4037 GCA_041919595.1 Lysobacteraceae bacterium | reverse complement strand
CCAGCACTTCGAACTGCTTCTCGCCGTCGACGTTGGCGATCTCGATGATCGACACGTCGAAGGTGCCGCCGCCGAGGTCGTACACCGCGATCTTGCGATCGGCGCCGCCGTCGCCCTTGTCGAGGCCATAGGCCAGCGCTGCCGCGGTCGGCTCGTTGATGATGCGCTTGACGTCGAGACCGGCGATGCGGCCCGCGTCCTTGGTCGCCTGGCGCTGGCTGTCGTTGAAGTAGGCCGGCACGGTGATCACCGCTTCGGTCACCGCTTCGCCCAGATAGGCTTCCGCGGTCTTCTTCATCTTCTCGAGCACGCGCGCGGAGATCTCCGGCGGCGCCATCTTCTTGCCGTCGCTGGTTTCGACCCAGGCGTCGCCGTTGCTGTGCTGGATGATGCCGTAGGGCACCAGGTCCAGATCCTTCTTCACTTCGGCGTCGGTGAACTTGCGGCCGATCAGGCGCTTCACCGCGTAGAAGGTGTTCTTGGGATTGGTGACGGCCTGGCGCTTGGCGCTGGCGCCGGCCAGGACTTCGCCGTCCTTGGTGTACGCGATGATCGACGGCGTGGTGCGGTCGCCCTCGCTGTTCTCGATGACCCTGGCCTTGCCGCCTTCCATGATCGCGACGCACGAATTGGTCGTGCCCAGATCGATGCCGATGATCTTGCCCATGACGGTGTCCTCTGTAATCCGATGTTTGGGGCGGCCGTGCCGCCGATGATCTGTGTGTGGGGGCCGGCGCCGGGGTTTCAAGCGCCGCCGTGAGGTCCCGAGACTTTGCGCAGGAGCGGCTTCAGCCGAAGGATGAAGCGCCGTCAGTCCTGTTTCGCGACCACCACCAGCGCCGGTCGCAGCAGACGCTCGTTCAGCAGGTAGCCCTTCTGGAAGGTCTGCGCGACCGCGCCCGGGGCGACGCCCTCCGGGGCGTCGATCATGCTCATCGCCTGATGCTGTTCCGGGTTGAACGTGTCGCCCGGTGCCGGCGCGACCGCGATCAGCCCGTTGGCCTCCGCGATGCGCTGCAGTTGGCGCAGGGTCAATTCCATGCCGGCGCGCAGCGGATCGCTCTCGGTGGCGGCGGCGAGGCCGGCTTCCATGCTGTCGAACAGCGGCAGCAGGTCGCCCAGGAGGCGTTCGTTGGCGAACTTGCGGGCCGTGTCGACTTCGCGCGCGAGGCGCTTGCGCTGATTGTCGAGATCGGCGCGCTCGCGCAGGACATCGGCGCGCAGTTGTTCCAGTTCGGCCTTGAGGCTTTCGATGATCGCCTCCGGGCTGTCGGCAGCGGCCGTGTCGGCATGCGCGGAGGTCGGCTCATCCTGTTGGCTATGTTCTTGATTCATCTGACGTCCGAAGGCTGGCGGAGGCGGGAGAACCCGCCGACCGCCCTGCAATGGGGCCGTGCGCCCGGGAATCAAGGGGCCCGGACAGCGCAGGGCATGCGACGCCGCCCAGGGCCGGGAAACATGCAACAACCGCTGTCCGGTTCGGGTTCGCCCCGCCTCCGGCGGCATCCGGCGTGGTCGCAGCGTGGGGCCGCCCGGGACGACCGAGCCGCTCTGCGCGGTCGCTTACCGGGTGTCCTCCGGCCCCAGCGCTTCGCTGAGCACCGATGCCGCGGCCTGCACCACCGGGATCACCCGCTCGTAGGCCATGCGCGTGGGGCCGATCACGCCGAGCACGCCCAGCGTCCGGCCGCCGGCACCGTAGGGGGCGGCGACCAGCGAGACTCCGTCCAGCGGGGCCATGCCGGTCTCTTCACCGATGAAGATCCGCACTCCGGGGGCGCGCAGGGTGCGTTCGAGCACCTGCAGGATCTCGCGCTTGCTGGCGAAGGCCTCGAACAGGTCGCGCAGACGATCGAGATCCGACAGCCCCTGCCCGCCGATGAGCCGGGTCTGTCCAGCGACGAGCATGTCCTCGGCGTCGCTGGCGAGGGCCTGATCGGCCAGTTCCAGCGCCTGCGCCATCAGCGTTTCCATTTCCTGGCGGGCATTGCGCAGCTCCGCCAGCAGCAGCGTCCGGGCCTCGGCCAGCGGCCGCCCGGCGTAATGCGCGTTCAGATACTGGGCGATGCGCTCCAGCTCGGCGGGTTCGTAGCCGCGGCGGGTCTGCAGGATCCGGTTCTGCACGTCGTTGTCGGCGAACACCACGATGGCCAGCACCCGTTGGCCATCGAGCGGCACGAAATCGATGCGCCGGAACGCGAACTGCTCGCGTTTGGGCACACTGACCACGCCGACGAAGTGGGTCATCGCCGATACCAGCTCCGAAGCGCTGCCGAGCAGGCTCTGGGTGCCGGTCCCGGCCGCCAGTTCGGATTTGAGCCGGGTCAGCTCGATCTCGGCCAGCGGCTGGAGTTGCAGCAGGCTGTCGACGAACACCCGGTAGCCCTGCGCCGTCGGCACGCGCCCGGCCGACGTGTGCGGCGCGGACAGCAGGCCCACGTCTTCGAGTTCGGCGAGGATGTTGCGGATCGTCGCCGGACTGACGTCCAGCCCCGCGTGCCGGGCCAGGGTCTGCGAGCCGACCGGCTCGCCGTCGCGGATGTAGCGCGAAATCAGCGTGCGCAGCAACAGGCGCGCCCGGGGGTCGAGCGCGCGCGGGTCGAAGCCGGGATCGGCGGGACGGTTCATGCCATTGATATAGGCGCTGCCGCGGAACGGCGCAAGAGGCGATGCTGTCTCCGGGATTGAGATCGCTTCAGGCAAAATAGCGCCCCATGCTGACCCATCTGACCCTTCGCGACTTCGCTGTCGTCTCCGCCGCCGAACTGGAGTTCGGGCCCGGCATGACCGTGATTTCGGGCGAAACCGGCGCCGGAAAATCGCTGCTGGTGGACGCCCTGGGCTTCCTCTCCGGCCTGCGTGCCGACAGCGGCGTGGTGCGTCATGGCGCCGGACGCGCCGAACTGACCGCGGAATTCGACCTCACCGACCGTGCCGAAGCCATGGCCTGGCTGCGCGAACAGGATCTGCTCGACGAGGGCGGGCCCGATGACGACCGCACCTGCCAATTGCGCCGCACGATCCGCTCCGACGGCGGCTCGCGGGCCTGGATCAACGGCCGTCCGGTCACCCTCGCCCAGTTGGGCGAGCTGGCCGGACTGCTGGTCGAGATCCACGGCCAGCACGAGCATCAGGCCCTGCTCTCGAAATCCCGCCAGCTCGGCCTGCTCGACGCTTTCGGCCGTCACGGCGCGCCGCTGGCGACGGTGGCGACGACCGCGGCGACCTGGTCCGCGCTGCAGCGCGAACGCGACGCCCTGTCGAAGGCCGGCGATGTCTCCGACCGGATCGAACTGCTCGAACACCAGTGGCGCGAACTGGAGCGCGAGACGCTGGAACCGGCCTCGATCGCCGATCTCGTCGCCCAGCACCGCCGACACGCCAATGCCGCCGGCCTGATCGACGCCTGCGAACGCGCCCTCGCCTCGCTCGAAGGCGACGACGCACCTTCGCTGCTGCAGACCCTGCAGACCCTGCGCGGCGATCTCGGCCGCGTCCGCAACGACGAACCCCGGCTGGGCGAAGTCGACGGCATGCTCGACGCCGCCGCGATCCAGATCGACGAGGCCACCCGGCTGCTGCAGCGGATCCGCGACGATCTCGATCTCGATCCGGAACGCTTCGATGCCCTGGAGGACCGGCTCGGACGCCTGCACGAACTCGGCCGCAAACACCGGGTCGCACCGGAAGCCCTGCACGAGGTCCGCGACCGGCTGGCGACCGAGCTCGACGCGCTGCGCAACGCCGGCAGCCGGCTGGCGGTGCTCGACGGCGAGATCGCCGCGGCCGTCGGCGCCTGGGTCGAGGCCGCCGCGATCCTCACCCGCGCCCGCCGCGACGCCGCGGTCACGCTTTCGCAGGCCACGACCGCATTGATCGCCGAATTGGGTATGGGCGGAGGCCGCTTCGAAATCGCGCTGGAACCGGTCGACGCGGCCCGCCCCGACCCGCTGGGCGCCGAACGCGTCGAATTCCTGGTCTCGGCGAATGCCGGACAGCCGACGCGGGCGCTGCGCAAGGTCGCCTCCGGCGGCGAA
>JAYRTK010000304.1:0-4047 GCA_041919595.1 Lysobacteraceae bacterium | reverse complement strand
ATCAGGGAAGAGGCGCGGCCGAAGCCGAACATCGCCGGAGCCCTCGCGGACACCGACGTCTCTTCCGGCATGGGGAGAGTGCCCATGCTCCGGCGACGGCCCGAAACTGACGGACAGGCGAACTTCTGTCGAAGCTTCCTCCCCGCCGGCCGGCACTCCTCAGGTGCCGGTACTGGTTTCGGTCCACCCGCGCTCGAGACCGCCGCGCGGGTCGCCCATTCCCCGGCTTCCGACCGGGGGGGCCACCGATCCCGCGAAGGGAACGGTGGTGTCACCACGACGACCGTGCGTCGGCCGTCGTGGCAGGCAGGGCGGCGTGTGGCCGCCCCGCCGGATCGCTTACCGCGTCAGGCCGCGGCTACCGCCCTTCAGATTCGCCTTCTTGAGCAGGCTCTCGTACTGATGCGACATCAGATGCGCCTGGACCTGGGCCATGAAGTCCATCACCACCACGACCACGATCAGCAGCGAAGTGCCGCCGAAGTAGAACGAGGTACCGAGCTCGGTCTGCATGAAGGTTGGCAGCAGACAGACGATCACGAGATAGATCGCACCGGCCATGGTCAACCGCGTCAGCACACCGTCGATGTAATCCGCGGTCGCCTTGCCCGGACGGATGCCCGGGATCAGCGCGCCGGACTTCTTCAGGTTGTCCGCGGTTTCCTGCGAGTTGAACACCAGAGCGGTGTAGAAGAACGCAAAACCGATGATCAGCGCCGCGAACAGGATCGCGTACAGCGGCTCGCCCGGAGACAGGGCCTGGGAGATCTTCTGCAGGACGCTGACGTTGCCGGTCTGGCTGAACCAGGTCGATGCCGTCGCCGGGAACATGATGATCGACGAGGCGAAGATCGCCGGAATGACGCCCGACATGTTGAGCTTGAGCGGCAGGAAGGACGTCTGGTTCATGTACGCGTTGCGGCCACCTTGGCGGCGTGCGTAATTCACCGTGATCCGACGCTGACCACGCTCGACGAACACCACGAAGAAGGTGAACGCCAGCACGATCGCCAGGATGAAGATGACCGTCAGCGCGCTGAGGTCGCCGTTCCGCGCCTGCTCAAGCGTGTTGAGCACCGCGCCCGGCAGACCGGCGACGATGCCGGCGAAGATGATCAGCGAGACGCCGTTGCCGATGCCGCGCTCGGTCACCTGCTCGCCCAGCCACATCAGGAACATCGTACCGGCGGTCAGCGACACGACCGCGGTCAGGATGAAGCCCATGCCGGGAGAGTAGACCACCGGAATGCCGTTGTTGGCGCCGGAAGCCTGCAGTGCGGTGGCGATACCGGCAGCCTGAAACACTGCCAACGGGATCGCGCCGATGCGCGACCACTGGGTGATCCTGCGACGGCCGGATTCGCCTTCCTTCTGGATCGCCTTGAGACTGGGCACGATCTGCACCAGCAGCTGGACAATGATCGAAGCCGAGATGTATGGCACGACGTTGAGCGCGAACAGACTGAAGCGCTCCAGCGCACCGCCCGAGAACATGTTGAACATGTCCACGATCGTGCCTTCCTGGGCCTTCATCAGTTCCAGCATCGCATCGGGGTTGACGCCCGGCACCGGGATGTAGCACCCGATGCGGTAGACGATCAACGCCCCCAGTACGAACAGCAGACGCTGGCGCAGCTCGGTGAATTTCCCGAGCCCGCCGCCGATTCCGCTCATCGCATTCGCGCTACGCGCCATGCCCGGGTTACTCCTCGACGCTGCCGCCGGCGGCTTCGATGGCCGCCTTGGCGCCGGCCGTCGCCGCGAGGCCCTTGATCACGAGCTTCTTGCTCAGCTCGCCCTTCTTGACGATCTTCGCCTTCTTCGCATCGCTGGGGATCAGCTTCGCGGCGCGCAGAGCGGCCAGATCGATGGTGCCCTCCAGCTTGTCCAGCTGGTACAGGAGCACTTCGGCCGTGTCCCGCGCCATCTTCGAGCGGAAGCCGATCTTCGGCAGACGACGCTGCATCGGCATCTGGCCGCCTTCGAAACCGGCCTTGATCTTGCCCTTGCCGGCGCGCGCGAACGAGCCCTTGTGGCCACGGCCCGCGGTCTTGCCGAGGCCGGAACCGATACCGCGACCGACCCGGGTGCGCTCCTTGCGGGCGCCATCGGCGGGCTTGAGAGTATTGAGACGCATGATGATTACTCCTCCACGCGGACGAGATAATGAAGCTGATTGATCAGGCCACGCACCTGCGGGCTGTCCTTCAGTTCACGCACGTCGTTGAGCTTGTTGAGGCCGAGCGCCTTCACCGACAGACGGTGACGCGACTGCGATCCACGCAGGCCCTTGACCAGACGGACCTTGATCATCCCGTTGGAAGCGGGGCTGTTCGACGGATTAGCCATTGAGAATGTCCTCCGGCTTCTTGCCGCGCTTGGCCGCGATGCGGGCCGGCGACTGCATGGACTCCAGACCCTTCAGCGTGGCCCGGACCAGATTGATCGGGTTGCGCGAACCGGTGGCCTTGGCCAGCACGTTCTTGACGCCGACCGCTTCGAGCACGGCGCGCATCGCGCCGCCGGCGATCACGCCGGTACCTTCGGACGCCGGCTGCATGAACACATGCGCCGCGCCGTGGCCCGACTTGACCGCGTGCCACAGGGTGCCGTTGTTCAGGTCGACGTTGCGCATGTTCTTGCGGGCGCCTTCCATCGACTTCTGGATGGCGACCGGCACTTCGCGCGCCTTGCCGTAGCCGAAACCGACCTTGCCGCTGCCGTCACCCACCACCGTCAGCGCGGTGAAGGTGAACTGGCGACCGCCCTTGACGGTCTTGCTGACGCGATTGACCGCGATCAGCTTCTCGATCATGCCATCGTCGACTTCTTCGCGGTTGCGATCACGATCGCGGCCCCGCGGTTCACGTTGTTCTGCCATTTCGATTTCTCGGTTGTTGTGGGATTTGCGGCGTGGCCGCTTATGGTTGTGATGTACCGCGGATGTTTCGCACGGACCGGAATCGACCCGTGCGCCCGACGCAGACCGCGCCGACGGTTTCGGAACCCGGATGGACCACGCGGATCCGTCTCAAGTTCCGCGGAGCGGGCCGAGGCGCGCTCCGGGAGACATCAGAACTGCAGACCACCTTCGCGGGCAGCTTCGGCGAGCGCCTTGATGCGGCCGTGGTAGCGGTAACCCGAACGGTCGAAGGCGACCTTCTCGATCCCGGCGGCCCTGGCCTTCTCGGCGATCGCGCGACCGACGCGGGCGGCGGCCTCGGCGTTCTTGCCGTTCTTCAGACCATCGCGCACATCGGCCTGCTGAGTGTTGGCGGCGGCCAGCACCTTGGAACCGTCGGCGGTGAAGACCTGGGCGTAGAGATGCTGACCGGTGCGGAGCACCGACAGACGGGCGACGCCGAGTTCGCGGATGTGCGCACGGGTCGACTTGGCGCGACGCAGGCGAGCGATTTTCTTTTCCATTGCTGTGTCCTCGGAAGCTGAAGGCTGCTGTCCAGGGCCGCCCCCTGCGGGGCGCCCGGCGCGCATTACGCCTTCTTGGCTTCCTTGCGAATGATGGTTTCGTCGGAGTACTTCACGCCCTTGCCCTTGTAGGGTTCCGGCGGACGGAAAGCGCGGATCTTCGCTGCGACTTCACCAACGCGCTGCTTGTCGGCACCGGAGACCACGATTTCGGTCTGCGTCGGGGTCGCGATGGTGATGCCTTCCGGCGCGGGGAACACGACCGGATGCGAGAATCCGAGCGACAGGTTCAGATCCTTGCCCTGCATCGAGGCACGGTAACCGACGCCGACGAGGTCGAGCTTGCGCTCGAAGCCCTGGCTGACGCCGTGGACCATGTTGGACAGGATGGCGCGCAGGGTACCGGTCAGCGGGACGAGCGACTCGTCATTGGCCGAGAGCTGCGCATTGCCGTCCTCGATCCGGACTTCGATGCCGGCGGGCTTGGCGATCGACAGGGCGCCCTTCGGGCCCTTGACGCTCACATTGTCGGACTGGATGTTGAATTCGACACCCTTCGGGAGGGCGATCGGCTTTTTGGCGACGCGGGACATGGTTCCGTTCTCCTTACGCCACAAAGCA
>JAYRTK010000303.1:0-4068 GCA_041919595.1 Lysobacteraceae bacterium | reverse complement strand
GTTGGAGCGGCCGCTGTGGTCGTAGGCGCTGCCGGACACCACCGCGTAGATGCGGTCCTGGTCGGCGATCGCCCGTGCCAGCGGCTTGAGCACCACCGACCCCACGCCCTCGCCGGGCACGAACCCGTCGTCGCCGGCGCCGTAGCTGCGGCATTTGCCGTCGAGCGCGAGCATGCGCCGATGGCACAGCGACTGGTATTTCGCCGGATGCAGATACAGATTGACGCCACCGGCGATCGCCAGTTGGCATTCGCGCTGTTTCAGGCTCTCGCAGGCGAGGTGCACGGCGACCAGCGACGACGAACACGCCGTATCGATCGGCAGGCTCGGGCCGTTGAAGTCGAACACGTAGGACACCCGGTTCGCGATCGACCACGGCATCGCACTGGCGTGAACCGCGGCGCCATGACCGAGCGCCTGCGCCGCCAGCAGATGGTAGGAGTTGGTGGTCACGCCGACGAACACGCCGACGTCCGCGCCCTTGCCCTTGGGGAACATCCGGCGCATGCCTTCGCGGGTGTAGCCGGCGTCCTCGACCGCCGCCCACACCGATTCCAGGAACAGGCGTTCCTGCGGGTCCGCGATCTTCGCCTCCTCCGCCGGGATGTTGAAGAAATCGGCGTCGAAGCGGTCCACGTCGTCGAGGAAACCGCCCCACTTGCAGTAGATCCGGCCTTCCGCGGACGCCGCGGGATCGGCATCGAAGAAGGCGTCGCAATCCCAGCGCGCGGCCGGCACCAGACCGGTCGTGTCGCGTCCGAGCCGCAGGTTCTCCCAGTACTCGTCGAGATTCGCCGCGTGCGGATAGCGACCGTGCACGCCGATGATCGCGAACTGTTCGGGCTCACCGTGGACCTCGTCTTCGACGACTTCCTCGTCCTGCGCCTCGACCGCGTCCGGATGCGACGGCGACGGCGTCTCGCCGGCACCGCCGGCGAGGCCGAACAGCGCGACCAGACCGTCGCGGGCGTACTGCAGCAGATACTTCGACAGATCCTCGATCGTCTCGTATTCGTAGAACAGGGTCTTGGGCAGCACGCCGAGATCGCGTTCGAGATCGGCGTTGAACTTGCCGATCATCACCGAATCGATGCCGAAGGACTCGAAGCGTTCGGTCGAGGCGATGCGTTCCGGCGCGAGCCTGATCTCCTCGCCGACCAGCGCCTTGAGATAGTCCTCGGTCCTGGCGAACAGGACCGCCGGATCGACGTCCGCGACGCGCGCCGCTGCGCCGGCCCCGCCCTTCGCGGACTTGCGCGCGATCGACGCGCTCATCCGCGAGGGAATGCCGTACAGCACCACGATCTGCGCCGCGTCGCCGCGCAGCGCGTCTTCCCAGCAGCGCAGACCTTCCGCGGTGGGCAGCGGCGAGGTGCCGACCTGCGCTTCCTGGCGGCGGATGTCCTCGCGCGACAGGCCCATGCCGCCTTCTTCCCACAGCGGCCAGTCGATCGACACGGTGCGACCGGCACGACGACCGGCACGGCGCAGGGCCTCGCGGCGCTGCGCGAAGACATCGAGAAAATGGTTGCCGTAGGCGTAATCGCACTGACCGGGATTGCCGATCGCTCCGGCCACCGAAGCGAACAGCACGAACAACTCCAGCGGCTCGTCGCGGGTGGCGCGGTCCAGTTGCAGCGTGCCATGCACCTTCGGCGCGAGCACGGCCGTCATCTCCTGCGCATCCTTCTTCAGCAGGAACGCGTCGCGGTGGGTGCCGGCGCTGTGGATCACGCCATGGATCGCGCCGAAGCGGGCCCTGGCCTCGCGCACGACCCGGGCCATGTCCTCGGCCCGGGACACGTCGCCCTGCAGGCACAGCACTTCGGCGCCGAGGCCTTCGAGCCGCGCGATCGCCTCCATCTGCTTCGGTCCCGGCGCCGAGCGACCGGTCAACACCAGCTTCGCCCGATGCCGGCGGGCCAGATGTTCCGCGAAGATCAGACCCAGGCCGCCCAGCCCGCCGGTGATCAGATACGTGGCGCCATCGCGCAGCGGCAGCGCACCGCCGCCCGGCACCGCGGGAACGAACGGCACCAGTTCGCCGGTCAGGCGCTCCGGCGCCTCGCCGGCGGCGCCGGATTCGCGCACGTAGCGCACTTCGTTCGCGGTCCAGGCGCGTTCGTGCAGTTCGCGCAGGATCAACGCGGCGAGCGTCTCCTCCGCCAGCGGTTCGTCATCGCCGACGATCTCGACGGTCTTGGTCAGATACGCCGGATTCTCCAGGCTCAGGGTCTTCATGAAGCCGGCGACCGCCGGCGCCAGCGGGACCGCGTCCGCGCTCGTGACCGGGTACGCCGACAGCAGCTTCAGCGAAGCCGCCTGCTTCTGCTTCATCAGCGCCTTGCACAGGTGGAACAGCGCATAGACGCCGACATCGAGCCCGCGTTCGATCGCCTCGTGGTCGTCCCGGGCCGCGACATCGTGGCCGCGGTGCACCACGATCGCCGGCAGCAGACGCTCGGCGGCGAGCCGTTCGACCAGCGCGTGGAAATCCGCTTCGCGGCGCGGATGCACGGTGTAGGCACCCGCCGCGGTCTGCGCGAAGTCCTCGCCCGGCATCACCAGCACCATCCGCGCCGCCGCGGCTTCGCCGAGTTTCGCGCGCAACGCGAGGAACAACGCGTCGGAGGTGTCCAGCACCAGGATCGGACCGGCGACTTCCGGCAATGCGGGCGCCTCCAGCGGCGTCGGCGCCCAGTAGGGCCGGCAGTACATCCGCTGCCGGTCTTCGGCCGCGGCCGACGCCGTCTTCGCCGGCTTGCGCGCGTCCATCCTGCGCGTCTCCGCGGAGCGCGACGATGCCTGCGGCGTTTCGCGTTCGATCCAGTAACGCTCGCGGGCGAAGGGATAGGTCGGCAACGACACCCGCTTCGCGCGCACGCTGCGGCGCAGGCGCGACCAGTCGATGTCCACGCCCATGATCCACAGGCGCGCGAGCTTCGGCAGATCGCGCACCGAGAGCAGTTCGTCGAGAAACGCGCTGCCGGCGCGACCATCGATCAGATCGCCGGCGCCGTAATGGAATTCGCGGATGCTGCCGTGATAGACATCGGCGAGTTCGTGCGCGCCGCCGCCGCGCGCTTCGCCCGCGGGGTGCGCGGCCAGCCATTGCGACAGCTTGTCGGCGAGCGCCTCCAGGCTGTCGGCGACGACGACCAGACGGATCGGCATCGGCGTGCGTCCGACCTGCGAGGTGTAGGCGACGTGCGCCAGAGCGAGGCCCGAGGGCTCGCGCAGACGCGCGAGCATGCGTGCGGCGTAGCGACGCAGGGCGTCCTGATCGCGCGCCGACAGCAGGAATGCCTCCGGCGTTGCCGGCGGCGCGACCTCGTGGGTGCTGCGGTCCGCGGCGTCGTATTCCTCCAGGATCACGTGCCCGTTGGCGCCGCCCGCGCCGAACGAACTCACGCCGACACGGCGCGGCTGGTCCGCGATGCGCTTCCATTCCGCGAGTTCGGTCTGCACCCGGAAGGGGGTGTTCTCGAAACTGATGTTCGGATTCAGCGGGTCGGCATGCAGCGACGGCACCAGTTGCCGGTGCTTGATCTGCAGCAGCGCCTTGGTCACCGCGGCGATGCCGGCGGCCGCCTCGAGATGACCGATATTCGACTTCACCGAACCGATCGGGCAGAACTGCTTCTCGTCGGTCGAACCCTCGAAGGCCTTGCTCAGGCCGGTGATCTCGATCGGATCGCCGAGCGCGGTGCCGGTGCCGTGGGTCTCGATGTAACCGAGCGTCTTCGGGTCGACGCCGCCCTTGCGGCAGGCCTCGGCGATGAGCTCGGCCTGGGCGTTCGGATTCGGCACCGAGTAGCCGTTGGTCTTGCCACCGTGATTGATCGCGGTCGCGCGGACCACCGCGTAGACCTGATCGCCGTCGCGCAGCGCCTGTTCCAGCGGCTTGAGCACGATCGCGCCCACGCCCTCGCCCGGAACGTAACCGTCGCCGCCGCGGCCGAAGCTGCGGCAGCGGCCGTCGCTGGCCATGAACTTGCCCTGGCTGAGCGTGAGGTATTTGTAGGGATGCGCGGTGAGGTTGACGCCACCGGCGATGGCGGCCTCGAT
>JAYRTK010000302.1:0-4116 GCA_041919595.1 Lysobacteraceae bacterium | reverse complement strand
GCATCCTCCTGGTCGACCTCGGCGAGCGCGAACTGACCGTACGGAACAAGTTGCGCGCGCGCCGGCAGGTCCTCAAAGCCATCATCGAATCCACCAGCAACGTGCCCAGCCCGGCGCAGATCGAGGAGTTGGCCGACATCGAGACCGCGCTCGGCAGCGACATCGTCGCCGATCCGTTCTACCGCATGGTCGCGTCGACCTACGCGCAGCGTTCGTGGCAGGAACTGTCCACGGGCGTCGCCGTGGAGGTCAAGCGCGACGCGCGGGCCTACGCGGCGGACACCGACTACGTCCACAAGTACGGCCTGCTCGGCACCCAGCGGATGCCGGAGAATTTGCTGGATACGCTGCGTCCCGGCGAGCGCGAGCTGGCCGGCATCTGCGGCCTGATGCAGCTCGACGGCCATACCGATCCGGGCCGTCGCGGTTTCGTGCAGAAGGTCAGCGCCGCCCAGGGCGAGTATCGCGAACACCGCGAACTCTTCGATGCCGCCTTCACGCACATCAGCGCCAAATACGATGTCGCCCTCGGCACGCAGGTCATCGCCAAGCTGATCGACAAGGACATCTACGGCTGCATCCGCCCGGGCGGGGATCCGCGCAAGCGCGGCGGGACAAGCACCGATACCCTGCCGGTGCCGGGCACCCGCGTCAGCGTCATCAGCGGCCGCAACATCGCCGCGGTGGTGCGCAAGCTCGCGGCCGACGGCGTCAGCGCCAACGATCCGTGGCTCGCCAGCCGCATCGAGAACACCTACGAGATGCAGAGCGGCGCGGTCAACGGCGCGCCGCCGTCGTCGCTGGAGATTTCGCTGCCGGATCTGGAGGAAGCGGTCGATGTCGAGATCGTGCGCGAGAACCTCGACGCCGCGCAGGCGATCTACTTCGCCTACCAGCTGGAAGAAGCGCGGATGCCGCAGGTCGTGGAACGGATCGTCGACCTGTTCCGCGCCGGCCTGTTGCCGCTGAGCTACGGCAAGACCGGCGACTACCTCTACAGCTACTACAAGAAGGGCTCCGAGCGCATCACCGAGGGCGAGCGCCGCGATCTCTACATGCGCGCGTTCGGCGCCCCGGGCGGCGACCCCGGCATCAGCCAGCCGAACCGCGAATTCAACGAACTCTGGCTGCGCTTCGTTTCGGGCGTGTCCTCGTTCGGGCGCCAGCTCAACGTCGACCGCCTGTTCCGCAGCAACGTCCCGCTGGCGGTCTCGCAGGAACAGGTGCGCAAGTCCGCCCGCGACCTCGCCGCCAGCCTGTCGCGCAACTGCTACGGCATCGCCTACCAGTTCTCGAAGGAACTGAAGACGCTGATCATCGAATATCGCGATCTGCTCAGCGACGCCGAAATCCGCGGCGCGTTCGGCGCCCGCGACATGTGGCAGGTCATCGACCAGGTCAACGCCAACTACCTCGGCGGCGCGCGCAACAGCCATCGCTATCGCACCCAGGCCCGGGCCGGCGCGGTGATCATCGCCTGGCTCAGCCGCAATCACCAGCGCCTGACCAGCCGTTTCGACGAAGTGATCGAGATCAGCGCTCTGACCAACCCGCATCTGCGCGGCAGCGACAAGCCGATGGAGAACCCGACCGACTGGGATCTGCTGCAGGCCTGCGAACAGTGGCTCGCGGTGGGCGGCGTGCAGGATGCGCGGGTCGAGGAATACGCGCAGCCCGTCGAGTCGCCGACGATCACGAGCAAGCCGATCGAGATGCCGCAGATCGCACGCGACGTCCTCGATTCGGCCGGCATCAGCCTGCCCGGTTTCTGACCGGGCAGGGCACGACCACGTCCACGGAGAACGACCATGTCCACCCACGGCACACGCGCGAAACCGATGAAGCATCTGGTGGAGCGATCGCTGCACTCCGCGGCGCAGGCGCTCGGTACCCGCGATCCGATCCCCTACATCGGCGATCTGATCGAACGCACTTTCTATCTGCCCGACGACGACGTTTCCTACGCCCGCAACGCGCTGACGCCGGGTGCGGTGCCGTACGAGCCGTCGTTCTCGGAAGCGGAGCCGAATCTGCTGCGGTTCACCATCGAACCGCTGGGACCCGGCGCGTCGCCGGTGTCGCGACGGGACGAGGCCACCCGCGAGATGCGGCGCCTGATCCAGCCGGTGTTCGGCCGCGACGCGCTGCGCTGGTTCGACAGCCGCAGCGAGGAGTGGCGCGGCTTCGGCGGCCTGAGCTGGATGAACTTCGGCGCCTGGTTCGGCAGCGCGTTCGACGAGGACGGTCTGTACGCGGCGAAGATCTACTACGAACTGCTGCCGTCGCAGATCGAAGCGCTGCCGCCGGATCTCGCGCTGCTCACCCGCCGGGTGATGACCGAAATGCCGACCCTGATGCCGATCTTCACCTCGATCGGCTGCAAGCGCGATACCGGCAGCCAGCGGGTGACGTTCCTGCATCGCGGACCGCTGGCGATCGCCGCGCTCGGGCCGCTGATGAACCGGCTCGGCATCGGCCATCAACTGCCGAGCCTGATGCGGATCGTCGGCGTCGCCCTCGGCGGGCGCTTCGAACTGCCGCCGGGCGCGGTGCTGATCGGCCTGCGCGAGGCGCCCGACGGCGTCGAACTCAAGCTCGAGATCCTGCTCGCGGCGATTCCCGATCTGCCGGCGCGGTTCCTCGATCTCATCAAGCTCGGCCTGGCGGAGCGTCCGCGCCAGTTGATCGCGCTCAGCCGCTGGCTCGATGCGTTCGGTGTCGACGACGCCCGGGAGCAGGGCCACTTCTCGGTGCTCAGCATCCGGGTCACGCCCACCACCCAGGCCCGCATCAGCCTGTACGTGCGGCCGATCGAGTTCGAGATGCGCGAGGCGATCGAGGAAGCGCAGCACGGCCTGCAATGACGCCGTATCGCGCGTGATCGTCGCGGGCAGGTCCGGACCGGACCCGCCCGACGACCGCAGGACACGTCCGCACAGGACGTGTCCTGCGCAGCCAGTTTCCACCGGCCGCGTACCGCACGCGGCCTCCGACCCGGAGCGACCGGACATGCCCGCGATTTTTCCCCCGAGAATGCAGCCCGCGGCCCGTGCCGCCGCCGCGCCCGCGGCGAGCCGCGAGACGCTCGACATCGCCCGCCAACAGGTGCGCCGGTTGCTGGAGAACAGCGATGCGTTCAATCAGCTGACGCCGGAGAAGCGCGAAGCGCTGGCCAAGGGCATGGTCCAGATCGCGACCTATCTGGCCGAACCCGACGGCGTGCGCCTGAAAGCGTCGCAGCAGAGCCCACAGGTGCAGGCCCTGGCGGGCGAGGGCAATTCCGTGCGCCAGTACCGCACCGCACAGGCCGGCAACAACACCGACCAGGAGGGCAAGTTCACGGCCCAGGGCGCGCGCGAGGGCGCCGCGGTCGCCGGTGCGTTGCTCGAAGCGGTGAATTTCCCCGATTTCTGCGCGGGCCTGATCAACGGCGTGTTCCATTCGATCGTGCAGAGCTCGATCGAACAGATGGAGGCCTACGCCAAGCTGGTCGCCGACGTGTCGAAGAGCCTCAACCAGTTCCGCGACGACAACACGACCCAGAATCAGGGCCGGGATCACCTGGTCGAGCAGTTCCCGGACGTGTTCCAGCTGAGCATGGATACCGGCGAATTCTCCTTCGGCGACGAGCAGGCCGCGCCCGGGCCGCGGGTCACGCTGCGCGAGGGTGTCGACGAGAAGTCCGCGGTCGCGCGCATCAATCAATCGCTGCCGCTGGACAAGCCGGTCGAACGGTTGGACGACGAACTGGTCGAAGCGCTGCTGGTGCCCGCCGCGCGCACCCAGCTCGCGAGCAGCCGTCAGCAGTTGCTGGCGACGATGGTGATGCTGGGCATCAACCGGATCGTGGTCACCGACGGCAAGATCTCGGCCAAGGTCATGTACGACTTCCAGGCGCGCGACAACATGCAGTTCCGACGCAGCGCGCAGCAGTTCGACTACGGCGATCAGTACGCCACCACGTCCGCCGGCGACTACGAGAGCAGCAGCGAGGGCGGCGAGCGCAGCAGTTCGTACGGCAAGGACGCCGGCTACCAGAGCACCAATCGCGATGCCAGCTACTACTCCAAGGGCACCTACAAGACCACCGCGCAGCCGGTGCTGAAGATGGCGTCG
>JAYRTK010000301.1:0-4127 GCA_041919595.1 Lysobacteraceae bacterium | reverse complement strand
CTGCCGACGGTGATCTTCTTCGCCTCGTTCATGGCCGTGCTCTATCACCTCGGCGTGATGCAGTGGATCGTGAAGAT
This sequence comes from Lysobacteraceae bacterium, assembly GCA_041919595.1. GTDB lineage: Bacteria > Pseudomonadota > Gammaproteobacteria > Xanthomonadales > Xanthomonadaceae > Lysobacter_I. Next base: position 4,050 of record JAYRTK010000301.1, on the reverse strand, counting down.
GATGGCGCTGGCCATCACCAAGGTGATGAAGGTGTCGGGCGCCGAAACCACCAGCGTCTGCGCCAGCGTGTTCATCGGCCAGACCGAGGCGCCGCTGACCGTGCGCCCGTACATCAACCGCATGACCGAATCCGAACTGCTGACGATGATGATCGGCGGCATGGCGCACATCGCCGGCGGCGTGATGGCGGTGTACATCGGCATGCTCGCCGGCACCGACGTGCTGCAGCAGCAGATGTACGCGAAGCACTTCCTGGCCGCGTCGATCATGGCCGCGCCGGCCACCCTGCTGATCGCCAAGATCCTGATCCCCGAGACCGGCACGCCGCTCACCGGCGGCAAGGTCACGCTGCACGTGGAGAAGGAAAGCAAGAACATCATCGACGCCGCGGCCGCCGGCGCCTCCGACGGCATGAAGCTGGCGATCAACATCGCCGCGATGCTGCTGGCGTTCGTGGCGCTGATCGCGATGATCAACTACATCATCGGCTGGGTCGGCGACTGGCACATCCCGGGCTACCAGAGCCTCAACATGATGCTGAACGACGGCATCGTCGATGTCGCCCAGCAGAAGACGCGGCTGAACCTCGGCCTGATCCTCGGCTACGTGCTGGCGCCGATCGCCTGGGTGATCGGCATCGACTGGAACGACGCGGTGATCGCCGGCGGCCTGATCGGGCAGAAGATCGTGCTGAACGAATTCATCGCCTACCTGCAGCTGTCGCAGACCGCGGTCGGCACCGGCCCCGGCGAGATCAGCGAGAACTCGCGCCTGATCCTGACCTACGCGCTGTGCGGATTCGCCAACTTCGCCTCGATCGCGATCCAGATCGGCGGCATCGGCGGCCTGGCGCCGGAGCGCCGCGGCGACCTCGCCCGGTTCGGCCTGCGCGCGGTGCTCGGCGGTTCGATCGCCACCCTGATGACCGCGACCATTGCCGGTGTGCTGATCCATCTGAGATAGTGCGCCCGCCCGGACCCGCCCCCGCGCGACCGGGTCGCGCGGGTGGCGTTGCCGGTTCCCGGCCCGCACCGCGTTGAACCGGGCATGCCGCCGGCACCGGCCGGCCGGACCCGCTCCGGTTCCGACGACGCGCCCTGCGCGACCGACGAGCCACCACAGCCCCCGTATCACCGACACCTCCGGAGCGATCCGGAGGTGTCGTTTTCAGAGCCTCCCCATGCCCCAGCTTCCCGTTTCCCGCCAGCCGCAGGTCATCGTCGTCGGCTCCTTCAACGTCGATCACGTCTGGCGCAGCGACGCCCTGCCGCAACCCGGCGCCACCCTCAGCGGCGATTACGCCAGCGGCCCGGGCGGCAAGGGGTTCAACCAGGCGACCGCCGCCGCCCGCAGCGGTGCCGGCACCGTCTTCCTGTGCGCGCTGGGCGACGACGTCGGCGGCCAACTGGCGCGCGCGCTGGCCACGGGCGACGACATCGACCTGCGCGACCAGCGCAGCGGGGCCCCGACCGGCACCGCCGGCATCTTCGTCGACACACAGGGCCGCAACAGCATTGTCGTAGGCCCCGGCGCCAACGCCGCGCTGACGCCCGACTTCATCGCCGGACATGCCGCGACCATCGCCGACGCCACCGTCACCCTCGCCCAGCTGGAATCGCCGCTGGACGCGGTCGCCGCCGCGCTCCGGCTCGCGCGCGAGGCCGGACGGACCGCGATCCTCAATCCGGCGCCGGCCAACGTCGCCCTGCCGCGCGAACTGCTGGCGCTGGCCGACATCCTGACCCCCAACGAAACCGAATGCGCGGCGCTGTTCGCGCGCCATCTCGGCGAACGCATCGACGGTGCCGACGTGGCCAGCGTCGACTCGCCGCGACTGCATGCGCTGTGCCGCGACCTGCTGCCGGGCGGCACCGTGGTGGTGACCCTCGGCGCCGCCGGCTGTTTCGTGTCGCACGCCGACGGCCAGTTGCGCGGCGACGACAGCGCCTGGTACCGGCTCGCGGCCGAACCGGCCAGCCCGGTCGACACTACCGGCGCGGGCGACGCCTTCAACGGCGCCCTGGCCGCGGCCTTCGCGCTGCGCCCGCAGGCCCCGTTCGCCACGCATCTGCGCCATGCCCATCGCTACGCGGCGCTGTCCACCGAACGCCCCGGCGCGGCGGCGGCGATGCCCACGCTCGAAGCGCTGGCCGCACGCTTTCCGGCCTGACCGCCCGTCAGTCCGGCCGCCCGGACACGGTTTCCGGCACAGGCCGTTGCTAAGCTCGACGCACCATCCAGCCGAGGACGATCCGCATGGCCGGCAAGTTCGAGATCAGCACGCGCAAGAACGGCGAATTCCAGTTCAACCTCAAGGCCGGCAACGGCCAGGTGATCCTGACCAGCGAGGGCTACGGCGACAGGGCCGGCTGCAAGGGCGGCATCGAATCGGTCCGCAGGAACAGCCAGGACGACGGACGCTATGACCGCAGGACCGCGGCGAACGGCAAGTTCTACTTCAACCTCAAGGCCGGCAACGGCCAGGTGATCGGCACCAGCGAGATGTACGAGAGCGAGGCCGGCCGCGACAACGGGATCGGCTCGGTCAGGCAGAACGCGCCGGGCGCCACGATCGAGGATCTGACCGAGGACAAGGGCGCAGCGAAGACCTGAAATCCCCGGCGAAACCACCCGCGGCGACGTCCGCCCCGAAAGCCCGGCGCCCGCCGGGCTTTTTCGTGCGGGTTTACAATCCGGCGATGCGCATCGGTCCGTACAGCATCGACCCCCGCGTGATCCTGGCGCCGATGGCCGGGGTCACCGACAAGCCGTTCCGGCAGCTGTGCAAACGTCTGGGCGCCGGTCTGGCGGTGTCGGAGATGACGATCTCCGACCCGCGCTTCTGGAACACCCGGAAATCCCTGCAACGCATGGATCACGACGGCGAACCCACGCCGATCAGCGTGCAGATCGCCGGCACCGAACCCGGGATCATGGCCGAGGCCGCGCGCTACAACGTGGATCATGGCGCGCAGATCGTCGACATCAACATGGGCTGCCCGGCGAAAAAGGTCTGCAACGCCTGGGCCGGTTCGGCGCTGATGCGCGACGAGGCCCTGGTCGGCCGCATTCTCACCGCGATGGTGAACGCCGTCGACGTGCCGGTGACGCTGAAGATCCGCACCGGCTGGGCCGCCGACGCGCGCAACGCGCCGACCATCGCCCGCATCGCCGAGGACTGCGGCATCGCCGCGCTCACCATCCACGGCCGCACCCGCGACCAGCAATACACCGGCGTGGCCGAGTACGACACCATCGCCGACATCAAGTCGCGCTTGAAGATTCCGGTGATCGCCAACGGCGACATCGATTCGCCGCGGAAGGCGAAACACGTGCTCGACGTCACCGGCTGCGATGCGGTGATGATCGGCCGCGCCGCACAGGGCCGACCGTGGATCTTCCGCGAGGTCGCGCATTTCCTCGCCACCGGCGACACGCTGCCGCCGCCGACGCTGTCCGAGGTGCGCGACCTTCTGCTCGGCCACCTCGACCATCTCCACGCTTTCTACGGCGAACCGCAGGGCGTGCGCATCGCGCGCAAGCACCTGGGCTGGTATGCGAAAGACCGTCCCGAGAACAGCGCGTTCAGAGCCGTGGTCAATCGCGCCGAAACCACTCGCGAACAGATCCGACTGACCCGCGACTACTTCGATGCGCTGATCGCGGGCGTGACGCCATCGCTGCCGGCGGCGGCGTGATGTTTCGATCCCACCGGAGCGATCGCCATGCATGAAGACCATTCGCAGAAGTACCTCCACGGTTTCTCCAGCACCGAGCAGGCACGACTGGTGAAGCAGGCGCGGATCGCCGAGTCGACGATCTTCCGCAACATCGACTACACCGGCGCGAGGCGACTGCTGGAGGTCGGCAGCGGGGTCGGCGCGCAGACCGAGATCCTGCTGCGGCGCTTCCCGGAACTGCACGCGACCTGCGTCGATCTCAACGCGGCACAGCTGGCGGCGGCGAAACGGAATCTCGGCGGCATGCCGTGGCTCGACGGCCGCTACATCCTGCAGCACGCCGACGCCACCGACCTGCCGTTCGAGGCG
>JAYRTK010000300.1:0-4134 GCA_041919595.1 Lysobacteraceae bacterium | reverse complement strand
GGCGTTGATGCGCCTGCCTGCCGGCGCCAGCCTTGCCGATACCGTACGCGTGCTGTCGGCGAACCCGAACGTCGAATACGCAGAGCCGAACTGGGTCTACCAGCATGCGGCGACCTCGAACGACACCTATTACACCAACGGCTCGCTGTGGGGCATGTACGGCGACGCCTCTTCGCCGGCGAACCAGTACGGCTCCCAGGCTGCGGAAGCCTGGGCCGGTGGCCATACCGATTGCAGCGGCGTGCTCGTGGGCGTGATCGACGAGGGTATCTACTTCAACCACACGGATCTGGCCGCCAACATCTGGACCAACCCCTACGATCCGGCCGACGGCGTCGACAATGACGGCAATGGCTATGTCGACGACGTCCGCGGCTGGGATTTCGACGGCAACAGCAACAACATCAACTCCGGTGGCGCCAACGACGATCACGGCACGCACGTCTCGGGCACCATCGCCGGCGTCGGCGGCAACGGGACCGGCGTCGCCGGTGTGTGCTGGAGCGGCGTCAAGCTGATCTCGGGCCGTTTCCTCGGCCGTCGTGGCGGCACCACCGCCAATGCGATCAAGGCGGTGGACTACTTCACCGATCTGAAGACCCGCCACGGCCTGAACATCGTCGCGACCAACAATTCCTGGGGCGGCGGCGGTTTCTCGCAGGGCCTGCAGGACGCGATCGAACGCGCCAACGCCGCCGGGATCCTGTTCGTCGCGGCCGCGGGCAACTCGGGCGCCAACAACGACACCACCGCCAGCTACCCGTCGAACTATCCGAACGCCAACATCATCGCGGTCGCGGCGCTGGCCAGCAACGGCAGCCTCGCCAGCTATTCGCAGTACGGCGCCACCACCGTGGACATCTGCGCGCCGGGCTCGGCCGTCTACTCCACGGTCCCGGTCAGCTCCAAGGGTGCGATCGTTCCCGGCTACGCCAGCTACAGCGGCACGTCGATGGCCACCCCGCACGTGACCGGCGCGGCCGCGCTCTATGCGTCGTCGCATCCGGGCGCCAGCGCGGCGAACATCAAGTCCGCGATCCTGGGCAGCGCGGTGCCGACCGCCTCCTGCAACGGCAAGGTGGTGACGAACGGCCGGCTCAACGCCAGCGGTTTCTGATCCCACCCCACGCGGCTCCGCACGAAGGCCCGGCATCTGCCGGGCCTTCGTCGTTCCGGGATACCCGGCGGGCCGGTGGCGCGGATGGCCGCGGCCGGCGATCCCGTAGAATGTCCGCCTCCTCCGCCTCCAGGACGGGCCGCAGGGCCCGGGATACCCCCTACATGAGCATCAAGAGCGACCGCTGGATCCGACGCATGGCCGAACAGCACGGCATGATCGAGCCGTTCGAGCCCGGCCAGGTGAAGTTCGCCAGCAAGGACGGGGCCGCCGATGCCCACCGCATCGTCAGTTATGGCACCTCCAGCTACGGCTACGACGTGCGCTGCGCCCGCGAGTTCAAGGTCTTCACCAACATCAACTCGACGATCGTCGATCCCAAGGCCTTCGACCCGGACAGCTTCGTCGACATCCAGTCCGACGTCTGCATCATTCCGCCGAACTCCTTCGCGCTGGCGCGCACGGTCGAATATTTCCGCATCCCGCGCGACGTGCTGGTGGTCTGTCTGGGCAAGAGCACCTATGCCCGTTGCGGCATCATCGTCAACGTCACGCCGCTGGAACCCGAGTGGGAAGGGCACGTCACCCTGGAATTCAGCAACACCACGCCGTTGCCGGCGCGCATCTACGCCAACGAGGGGGTCGCGCAGATGCTGTTCTTCCAGTCCGACGAGGTCTGCGAAACCTCGTACAAGGACCGCGGCGGCAAATATCAGGGCCAGACCGGCGTCACGCTGCCGCGGACCTGAGTCCATCTTCAAGCGCATTTTCCGAATCCGAACGAGGTCGAATCGTGGAAGAACAGAACCCCTATCGCGCGCCCGAATCGGCCGTCGCCGTCCAGGCCCTGGACACCGACCTCGCCGGATACGGCGAGCGGCTCGCCGCCGCCCTGATCGACGGCTTCATCGCGATGTGCGTGACCTTGCCCGCGATGTGGTTCGGAGGGTTCTTCAAGGCGGTGATGGATGCGGCGATGACCGGTGCGCAGCCGCCGTTCACGCTGACCCTGACCTGGGCGGTCATCGGCCTCGTGATCTTTCTGGTCATCCAGGGATATCCGCTGGCCATGCGTGGGCAGACCTGGGGCAAGCGCGTCCTCGGGATCCGCATCGTCGCGCTCGATGGTTCACGCGTGCCGTTCCCGTCGCTGATCGCGCGACGCTATCTGCCGATCCACGCGGTGGCGCTGGTCCCGTTCGTGGGCAATCTGCTGGTCCTGATCGATATCCTGCTGATCTTCCGCCGGGACCGTCGCTGCGCTCACGATCTGATCGCGGGCACCCGCGTGGTCAAGGCGCGTTGATGTCGGCATCGCCGTTGCCGATGCCGCGCGCATGAACACGATCGCGGAAGGCCTGCAGCGCGTCCACGAGTACCTGCACCGGTCGCAACCGCTGCAGGCGGCGCAGGCGCTGGCGCCGCTGTTGCGCGACCATCCGCAGGAACCCGCGGTGCACCATGCGCAGGCGGTGCTGGCCCAGGTCACCGGTCAGCCGGACGTCGCCTGCGAAGCGATGCGCACCGCGGTCCGGTTGGCGCCCGAGGCGCCCGAACTGCGTCTCGCGCTGGGGCAGGTCCTGGCCTCGACCGGGCGCGTCGACGCGGCGGTCGCGGCATTCCGCGATGCGGTCGGCTTGCGCGCCGAATTCCTGCAGGCTTGGTATCTGCTCGGCATGACCCTCTATGGCGCGCAGCGCGACGCCGAAGCGCTGCCGGCACTGCAGCGCGCGCATGCGCTGGCGCCGGCGGAGCCGCAGATCCTGCGTGCGCTGGCCGAGACCGAATACGCCCTGGAGCACCACACCGAAGCGTTGGCCCTGTTCGAGCGCCTGGCCTCGTCTCTGCAGACGGCGGATGCCGGTCTCTGTCTGCGTCTGTCGCAGTGTCGCCGTCGTCTGGGGGCGCCGGAGACGGCATTGGCGCCGCTGCGCGAGGCGCTGACGCGTTTTCCCGAAGACGCGCCGTTGTGGCAGGAACTGGGCTGGGTCCAGGAAGATCTCGGCGACGCCGCGGCCGCACGCGAAGCCTATGCGCGCGCGCATGCCCTGCAGCCCGATTGGGCCGATCCGCTGGGCTCGATCATCGCGCTGGATCGCGGCGCCGCGCCGGATGCGCTGGTTCAGCGCGCCGAAACCCTGGCGGATGCCGATCGCGCGCCGGCGCCGCAGCGCGCCTTCCTGCATCACGTGCTCGGCAAGCGCCGCGATGGTCTGGGCGATTACCGGGCGGCGGCCCATCACTGGACCGAAGCCAATCGCCTGCGTCGCGCGCAGGACGGCGGGTTCGAGCGTGACACCTTCGCGGCGCAGGTCGATGCCGCGATCGCCGTCTTCGATGCGGCCGCATCGCTCGCGCTGCGTGCGAACGCCATGCACGACGAGCGCCCGCTGTTCGTGCTCGGCATGCCGCGCAGCGGGACGACCCTGGCGGAACAGATCCTCGCCGCGCACCCGCAGGGGCACGGTTGCGGCGAGTTGACCGGCATCGTGTCGATCGCCGACAGCATTCCCGCGCGGACCGGCCTGCGCTGGCCGCAGGACGCCGCACGTCTCGACGCCGCATGGCTCCGCGAACGCGCGATGGCCTACCTCGAACGCGCGGCGCGCGGCGCGCCTGCCACGGCGAGGCGACTGGTCGACAAGCAGCCCTACAACTTCCTGCATGTCGGGCTGATCGCGATGCTGTTCGCCGACGCGCGCATCGTCTGGTGCCGGCGCGATCCGCGCGATATCGCGCTGTCGATCTTCAGCGAGAGTTTCGCGCCGTCCGCGACCTATGCGACCGATCCGGACGACATCGCCTTCGTGATCGCGCAGCAGGAACGCCTGATGCGGCACTGGCAGGCGGTGTCGCCGCTGCCGATGCTCGAGTTCGACTACGAATCCGTGGTCAGCGAGCCCGAAGCGCGGATCCGGGATCTGATCGCGTTCGCCGGGCTGCCGTGGGACGACCGCTGTCTCGCGTTCCATGCCAGCGGCCGGGCCGTGCAGACGATCAGCCGCTGGCAGGTGCGG
>JAYRTK010000299.1:0-4158 GCA_041919595.1 Lysobacteraceae bacterium | reverse complement strand
CGACGACGGGGCCCGGGCGACCGGGCCCCGTTTTTTTTGTGCCACTTCCGTTCCGAGGCCGCGGGTCGTGTCGTCCGCTGCCGTCGTTCTGGCCTGCCGCCGCGCGGGCGCCAGCACGGGTTTGGCCGCTCGCCGACGGGTCCGGCGTTGTCTGCGATAACCGCGGCGCTCTGGTCGCTGTCTGTCGCATGCCACGAGTCCACCGATGTCCCAGTCCGTCCCGGGCGACGAATACGCCGACGCCCTCGAATTCCTCCGTGAACGCCTCGATCGCGGCAACGAGTGTCTGCTCGTCGGCAACGCGCGCGGCGCCATCAACTATTACGAGAGCGCGCTGACCTCGTTCGCGGCCAACAGCCGCGTGCCGGCATTGCGCGGCACCTATCGCGCGCTGTGGAACAACAAGGCGATGGCGCATCAGCAACTGCGCGAATTCGTGAAGGCGCAGGAAGCGATGATGATCGCCAACGCGCTGACGGACGATTGAGCCCGATTGGCCGATGCCTCCGGATGCCGGCGTTGTCTCCCATGTCGATGCCGGTCCGGCATCGCTCATGGAGGGTCACGATCATGGTCATGCTTGCGAAACCGGGTTCACTCGCCGCAGCGTTCGTGTTGTCGGGAGGACTGCTGGCCACGGGCTGCGAGAAAGTCGCGATCGATCCGGCCGACGCTTCGAAGCCGGTGGTGGAAGTGCTCGTCAAACAGGGCGACGGCCAGTATGCCGTCGCGAATCAGACCACGCTGACCTCGGGCGGGCAGGCGAAGGTGCTGTGCCGCGTGCGCGATCCGCAGGGCGTCAAACAGGCCAGACTGTCGTTCCAGGGCGGCAGTTCCGGAAGTTGCACGGTCGGCAGCAGCGTGTTCAACGGGTCGTTCCCGCTGCAGCCGCCGCCGCCATCGCCGATGGTGCAGAACATCGGTGGCGCGGATGGCAAGGCACCGACCACGGTGCCGCTGTTCGCGGACGTCGCCGATGCGAAATGCACGGTGTTCGGTCAACCGCAGCCGGGTCGGCCGCTGGGGCACGTCATCGTGGCGAAATGCGAAGGCACCAACTGGTCCTCGAATCCGGCGAACCAGAGCGCCAGCGCACAGTTGCAGATCCAGGTGCAGTGACGCCGGCGCACCGCGGATGCGGAACGGCCGCCCTGCGGCGGCCGTTCGCGAACGCCTGAAACGCCGGCGTCACCAGATGCGCACGCGCTGTTCCGGGGGCAGGTAGAGCGCGTCGCCCGGCTTCACGTCGAAGGCCTGATACCACTCGTCGAGATTGCGCACGATGCCGTTGATGCGGTACTGCGGCGGCGAATGCGGGTCGGTCTTGAGCTGGTTGACCGTGGCTTCCTCGCGATACTTCGCCTTCCACACCTGGGCCCAGGCGAGGAAGAAGCGCTGATCGCCGGTCAGGCCATCGATCACCGGCGCTTCCTTGCCGCCCAGGCTCAGCTTGTAGGCGGTGTAGGCCATCGACAGGCCGCCGAGGTCGCCGATGTTCTCGCCCATCGTGAGCTGGCCGTTCACGCACATGCCTTCGATCGGGCAGTAGGCCGCGTACTGTTCGCCCAGCCGTTTGGTGCGCGCGTCGAAGCGGGCGCGGTCCTCGTCGGTCCACCAGTTGCGCTGCACGCCGGCCGAGTCGGATTTCGAGCCCTGATCGTCGAAGCCGTGGCCCATTTCGTGGCCGATCACGCCGCCGATCGCACCGTAGTTGACCGCCGGATCGGCGTTCACGTCGAAGAACGGCGGCTGCAGGATCGCCGCCGGGAACACGATCTCGTTGTACGACGCGTTGTAGTACGCGTTCACCGTCTGCGGGGTCATGAACCATTCGTCGCGATCGGGTTTGCGGCCGAGACGCGCGTTCTGGTCGTCGATGAAATACTTGCGCACCGACAGCACGTTGGCGATCAGATCGTCGGGAACGATCGTGACGCTGCCGTAATCGCGCCATTTCTTCGGATAACCGATCTTCGGGTTGAAGGTCTCCAGCTTGCGATAGGCCTCGGCCTTGGTCGCTTCGCCCATCCAGTCGAGATCGCCGATGTTCCGCCGCAGCGCGGTGCGCAGATTCTCGACCAGCGTGTCCATCGCGGCCTTGGATTCCGGCTTGAAGTGACGGGCCACGTACATCCGGCCCACCGCATCGCCGAGGCCGCCGAAACCGCCGCCGACCAGCGCGATGCCGCGCTTCCACAGGTCCTTCTGCGCCTTCTGGCCCTGCAGCACCATGCCGGTGAACGCGAACGCGGTCTGATCGATCTCGGTGCTGAGCAGCGGTGCGTGGTTGCGCACGGCATGGAAGGTCAGGTAATCGCGCCAGACATCGAGCGGCGTCTTCTTCGCGATGTCGAGGATCGGGCCGACCGCGCTCGGCGTGGCGATGTTGATGTCGCCCGGTGCGGCGATGCCCTGGGCGGCGAAATGCGCCGACCAGTCGTAGCCGGGATATTCCTGCCGGAACTGCGCGAACGTGCGCAGGTTGTAGGTCTTGTCGCGGTCGCGCAGATGGGCGCGGTCCCAGTGGTGCTTCGCGATCTCGGTTTCCAGCGCGAGGATCGCCTGGGCGCGGGAGCCGGCGTCGGCGACGCCGGCGAAGCCGAGCATCTTCGCGATGTGGTCGACGTAGGCGGCGCGGATCTGGACGAAGCGCGCTTCCGGGTTGAGATAGAAATCCTTGTCGGGCAGGCCGAGGCCGCCGACGCCGACGTTGATGATGTAGCGGTCGGGATTCTTGCGATCGAGGGTGATGCCGCCGCCGACCGGCGAGCTGGTGCCGTCGATGCCCGCGCGACCGAAGGCGGCGGTGAGCGTATCGAAGGAATCGACCGCGGCGATGCGATCGAGCACCGGTTTCAGCGGACGGATGCCGGCGGCATCGCGCGCGGCGGTGTCCATGTAGCTGGCGTAGAAATCGCGGATCTTCTGCTCGTCGCTGCCCGGCTTCAGATCCTGTCGCGCCTGCAGTTCCTCGATGATCGCGCGGGTCTGCAGCTCGGCCTGATCGCCCAGCGCGTTGAACGAACCGTAGCGGGTCTCGTAGTCCTTCAGCTGGTAGTTGTCGAACCAGTGGCCGTTGGCATGGCGATTGAAATCGTCGCCGGGGCGCACGGCGGCGTCGCGGTTGTCGAGGGCGATGCCGAAGGTGCCGAGTTGCGGCCTGGTCGCGGCATCGGCGGGTTTGCCGGCCGGCTTTCCGGCGAGGAGGACGGGCGAGGCACAGGCGAGCGCGAGGCCCAGGCAGAGCAGGGATTTCTTCATGGGACGATCCGGATCGGACGGGCGATCCCCCAGCCTAGCCGACCGCGGTGGCCCGACATGTGCCGAAGGTCGGGGGGCATGGCCGGTGCCGGAGACCCGCATCGCGGGTCGAGATGTCGCGCACGGTTCCGGGCCGCCGGGGCCGGCCGTGACCGGCGGCGGCGTCAGCGCGGCGCCGGTGCCGCCGGTGCGCCGTAGATGGCTTCGCGCGCCTGCTGCAGCCGCTCGCGCAGATAGTCGTCGCGGCTCATGCCGTTGGGATAGCTGGACATCGCCAGGACTTCGGAGACGATCCGCGCCTCGGCCGTCTTGTACTGCTGGAACTGCGCGTCGCGCTTTTGCTGGGCGAGGTAGGCCGCCTGCCGCTCGGCGCTGCGCCGGCGGTAGTGATCGACGATCTGCCGAGCCTGGCGGATGCGTTCGCCCTCGTCCTCGACCGCGGCGTGGATGAGGCCGATACGCAGCATCACGGCCTCGTCCGCGGAGAGCTCGCGCGTGCCCTCGCGCCGTTCGATCTCGCGCACCAGGGCCGTGGCGCGGGCGTTGCGGGTTTTCTCGTCGAGCTGCGGGGCTTCGCGCAGGAAGGTGCGGACGTTGCGCTCGAACGCCTGCCGCTGCTGATAGGCCCGGGCCTCCGGTGTCGAGGCCAGCGCGGTCTCCGGCGCGGTTGCGGTGGCGGCGGGCTCCTCCGGAACGGCCAGCGCCCGGGTCACCGCATGCTCCCGCTCGCGTGCGACCAGCCAGAGCGCCACGAGAACGGCGAAGGCCAGCAGCAGCCCGAAATGGACGAAGCGGATTTTCATGGCGGGCGTGGCGGTTCCGTGCGGTGGGCGGCGACGCGCCCGGGGGGCCCGGCCCCCCGCGCCCCCCCCACCCGGGCGCATTCGCGCTCCGGGC
>JAYRTK010000298.1:0-4235 GCA_041919595.1 Lysobacteraceae bacterium | reverse complement strand
GCTTTATCGCTCCCGAGGATGGCAGTGCCGATGTGTTCGTGCATTTTTCGGCGATCAACGCCAAGGGCTTCCGCAGTCTGCAGGAAGGTCAGCGCGTGAGTTATGAAGTGACGACGGGGCCGAAAGGTGCCCAGGCCGCGGGCGTGACGCCGGTCGCCTGAGGTCGCGATTCGCGTCGCACCCCATTTCGAGCCCCGCTTCCGCGGGGCTTTTTCTTGTCCGATCGCGCCTCGCGCCGGAGTCCCGCCCCATGCATCGACCGCTGCGCATCGCCATCGTCGGATACGGTACCGCGGGGCAGACGCTCGCGGTCGCGCTCGGTCATGACGGTCACCGGGTCGAGGTCTTCGAACGCGTCGCCGAGCCCGGTCCGGTCGGCGCCGGATTCCTGCTGCAGCCCACCGGCCTGTGCGCGCTGTGGGCGCTGGGACTGCTGCCGCAGGTGCTGGCGCACGGCGCGCCGGTGCGCCGACTCTACGGCGAGACGGTCGCGGCGCGTCCGGTGATGGACATGCGCTACCGCGAACTGCATCCCGCGCTGTTCGGCCTGGGCATGCAGCGCGGCGCGATCTTCCGCCTGCTCGACGCGGCGTGGCGCGAGGACCGCAGGCTGCATTGCGGGCGCGAGATCGTCGAGGTCGATCACGAGCGCGGTGTGCTGCACGACGATCATGGCGACGAACACGGCGCCTTCGATCTGATCGCGGTCGCCGACGGTGCGGCGTCGAAGCTGCGCGCGACGATCGGCGGGATCGCATTCGATCGCCCGTATCCCTGGGGCGCACTGTGGTGCCTCGTCCCGGCCGACGGATGGTCGTGGCCGGACGAACTGCGCCAGCGCTATCGTCGCGCACGGCGCATGATCGGAATGCTGCCGGTCGGCACACGCCCGGACGATCCGGTGCCGCGGCTGAGTTTCTTCTGGAGCCTGCCGGTCGCCGAACTGGCGCAGGCCGGACACGATGCGGACCACTGGCGCGCGGAGGTGGCCGAACTCTGGCCCGAGGCGCTGGCGCAACTGGGGGAGAGCGTGGCGCCGGGGACGCTCGCGCAGGCGCGCTATCGCGACAGCGTGCTGCGACAGTGGCATCGCGGCCGCGCGGTGCTGGTCGGCGACGCCGCGCATGCGATGAGCCCGCAGTTGGGGCAGGGCGCGAACATGGCCCTGATCGATGCGCTGGCCCTGCGCGACGCATTGCGCGCGGCCGACCACCTGCCGGCCGTGCTCGACGCCTATCAGCGGCGTCGTCGCGATCATCTGCGCATGTACCACTTCTGGAGCCGCTGGCTGACGCCGCTGTTCCAGTCGGAGCACGACCGCATCGCCGCGCTGCGGGATCTGCTGTTCCATCCGCTGTCGCGCATCCCGGGCGGGCGCGGTCAGTCGCTGCGCGTGCTGACCGGGACCCGTCGCGGCTGGTTCGGGACCTGGCCCCTGCCGGACGGGTTCCTGCGCGACCTCGGCGAGGGGTAAAGTCGACGTTCCGATGTCGTCCGCGCGGAGCGCGCGCACCGCCCATGATCGAGTTGTCCGCCGGCGAGACCCATGCGGTCCGCAATCAACCGCCCGAATTCGGTCCCTGTGATCTGTGGTCGACCGATGCCGCACTGCGCGAAGCGGTGACGCGCGAGAGCGGCACCGCCTTCGCCGCGCATCTCGCCGGTTACGGACAACTCGCCGGCGATGCCCTCTATCGCGCCAGTTGGGACGCGCATCGCGATCGTCCACGTCTGCGCAGCCACGACCGCTTCGGGCATCGCATCGACACGATCGAATTCCATCCCGCGTATCACGAGATCATGGGGGCCGCGATCGCGCACGGCGTCGCCGGAGTGTCGTGGGCGCCGGAGCGCTGGACGCTTCCGGGCGAGGGCGCGCACGTGGCCCGCGCCGCGCTGAGCTTTCTGCATCATCAGGTCGAGCCCGGCAGCAGTTGCCCGCTGACGATGACCCACGCGGCGGTGCCGGCGCTGCGTCGCGAAGCGTCGCTGCGCGCCTGGGCCGACAGGGCCGCGACACCGCATTACGATCGCCGAGACCTGCCGATGCCGGACAAGTCCGGCGTCACCCTCGGCATGGGCATGACCGAGAAACAGGGCGGCAGCGATGTGCGCGCCAACGAAACCGTCGCCGCGCCGCTGCCCGGCGGAGAGGCGTACGCGCTGACCGGGCACAAGTGGTTCTTCTCGGCGCCGATGTGCGACGGATTCCTCGTGCTCGCGCAGGCGCCGGGCGGGCTGAGCTGTCTGCTGATGCCGCGTCGTCGCGAGGACGGCGCGATGAATGCCTTCCGGATCATGCGCCTGAAGGACAAGCTCGGCGACTGGTCGAACGCATCCTCGGAAGTCGAGTTCACCGGTGCGCACGCCTGGCGGGTGGGCGAGGAAGGCCGTGGCGTGTCCGTCATCCTCGAAATGGTGATGTTGACCCGGCTCGATTGCATGCTCGGCTCGGCCGCGGAAATGCGCATGGCGCTGATCCAGGCGCTGCATCACTGCCGGCATCGGGTCGCTTTCGGCCGACGCCTGATCGAGCAGCCGCTGATGCGCAACGTGCTGGCGGACCTGGCGATCGAGTCCGAGGCCGCGACCGCGTTCGCGCTGCGCGTCGCCGGTGCTGTCGATCGCGCGGCGCGGGATCCGCGCGAGGCCGCGTTCGCGCGGATCGCCACCGCGATCGGCAAGTTCTGGATCTGCAAGCGCGCCCCCGCCTTCGTCAATGAAGCGCAGGAATGCCTTGGCGGCGCGGGCTATGTCGAGGAGTCGATCCTGCCGCGACTGTACCGGCAGGCACCGCTGAATTCGATCTGGGAAGGCAGCGGCAACATCCAGTGCCTGGACGTGCTGCGCGCGCTGCAGCGCGAACCGGCCACCAGCGAAGCGCTGCGCGCCGAATTCGATGCCGCCTCCGGACGCCACCCGGCGTTCGACGATCGCGCCGGAGCGGCGGTGGCTGCGATCACCGCGCTGCTGGCGATGACGCCCGACGACGCCCAGGCGGCATCGCGCGCGGTGGTCGAACGTCTGGCGACGGTGCTGCAGGCTGCCACCCTGTTGCGCGCCGGCAGTCCGCTGGCCGATGCGTTCTGCGGCAGCCGCCTCGGCGGTGCGCGCGGCGCGACCTACGGCACGCTCGATCGCACGATCGATCCCGAATCCGCGCTGTCGCGCGCCTGGACGTGATCCGATGAAACGCCGGCTTCCGCTGCGTCCGTTGCTCGTGCTGGCCGCCTGCCTGTCGTCGATCGCGCTGTTCGCCGCGCAACCGCGTCGCGACGGGCCGCCATCGCTGGCGCCCGCCGCGGAACGCGCCGATGAAATCCGGGTCGACAAGTCCGAACGTCGCATGCAGTTGCTGCGCGCCGGCCGCGTACTGAAGACCTATCGCATCCTGCTCGGCGATGCGCCGGTCGGGCACAAGACGCAGCAGGGCGACGAGCGCACGCCGGAAGGCCGTTACCGCATCACCTTCCGCAACGACAGGAGCCGTTTCCACCTGTCGCTGCGGGTGTCGTATCCGAACGAAGCCGATCGCGCGCAGGCACGCGCGCGCGGCGTCGATCCCGGCGGGGACATCATGATCCACGGCGGCACGCCGCCGGGTTACCACCGCGACTGGACCGACGGCTGCATCGCGTTGACCAACCGCGAGATCGAGGACGTCTGGCGTCTGGTGCCGGTGGGGACGCCGATCCTCATCGAGCCCTGAGCGTTGCGGTCTCCGGCAGCGCGCGATCCCGATTGCTGCACTGCAAGATGCCCCAAAGTCCACTGGTTTTCGTGCGGTGCGTCGTCGAGGATCGACCGATCGTCGACCATGAAGGAAGCAGCATGAAACGCGGATGGAGATCGGTGCTCGCGCTCTGCGCGATGACGTTGTCGGCCTGGGGGTTCGCCGCCGGTGCGGCGCAGGCGGCCTGCATCGACAGCGTGGTGCTGGTCCACGGCAATACCGGCAAGCCGGCGGATTACGACAACACCTACAACGAGCTGCTGCGACGCGGTTACACCGCCGCGCAGATCTTCCGGCCGAACTGGGGCAGCAAGACCTGCGCCGCCTGCAACGATCACAACGGCAGCGAGGAAACCCCGGTCGAGAACGCGATCATCGATGCGATCGCGACGTCCTGCACCGGCCGCATCGACGTGATCGGTCATTCGATGGGCGCGACCCTCTCGGCGCGGGTGATCGACCGGATCGCCGCCCGCGGTTACGTCGATGCCTTCGTCGGCAT
>JAYRTK010000297.1:0-4235 GCA_041919595.1 Lysobacteraceae bacterium | reverse complement strand
AGCCGACTCGCCAACCTCGTGCGCGGCTTCCTCTCGCTCTTCGTGAGCGGACTGGAGCAGCAGCATCCGGAGGTCGCGTACGAAAACGCGATCAACACCATGGTCGCCAAGTACGACAAGCTCAAGAACGCCACCGCCGGGCTGATCCGCCTGCGCGAGGACGCCGCCGATCGCCTGCAGAAGGCGCTGGGGCAGCAGAAGGAGCTGGCCGCGATGCTCGAACAGGCGATGGCCACCGGGCAGGACGATCTCGCGGTCGAAGTGATCGAGCGCAAGGACGCCGTCGATGCCGAGATCGCCTCGCTCGAAGCCGAACTCGAAGGCGCGCAGAAGGATGTCGACACCGCCAAGAACGCGCTGACCGAGGTCAAGGGCGAGATCGGCAAGCTCAAGGCGGAAAAGGACCGCATGCTCGCCAAAATGCAGAGCGCGCAGGCGCGCACCCGCATCAACGAGCAGCTCGAAGGGCTGTCGGTCGATGCCGAACTGCAGGCGCTGGAGAACGTGCGCACCGGGATCAAGACCGAGATCGCGCGCGCCAAGCTCGGCGACGAACTGCGCGAGTCCGATCTCGACAACCGCCTCAAGTCGCTGAAGGCCGGCAGCAGCAAGGCGACCGCGCGCGCCAAGCTCGAAGCGATGAAGAAGGAGCGCGCGGGCGCGGCCGACGCGAACCGCACGATCTGATCCCATCGCCCCGACATCGTCGTCATTCCGGGCGCCACGAAGGACCTGCTTCCGCTGCCGGCGTCGCCGTTTCGGGATGACGGACCCGCCCGCGTCACCGGCCGCCTCACGGACACACCATGACCACGCTCAACGGCGTCACCTCCAACAGCTGCGTCCTCCCGCCCTGGGCCGACGAACTCAAGCGTCGCTATCTCGCCGGCGAGGCGGGGCTGTTCCTGCTGCATGGCAACGTCCACGACGGTGTGCCGCACGAAGGCGCGCTGCGGCCCTTCGTCGACTACGTCCACGACGTCGTGCTCGCGGCCAAGCCGCAGCGCTACGAACTGGCGCTGCGCCATGCGGGGCTGAAACGGCGCGGCGAACAGACCAAGCCGATCGAGCAGGGCGATTCGCTGCTCGAAGGCATGGCCAATCTCGAACTGCGCATGCGCGCCGGCGAAGGCTTCGCCCTGGTGCTGCCGCATGCCGGCGATCTGGTGCCCAACGCCGAGACCACGTTCCTGAGCACCGACGAACGCGGCCTGCTCGAAATCTTCCACGATTGGTCGCTCAGCGGCCTGCTGCTGCAGCGCAATCACATCGTCGTGCTGCTGTGCGCATCGCTGTCGGAACTGCATCCCTCGCTCAACACCAACCCGCGCATCGCCGCGATCGAGGTTCCGCTGCCCGACGAGGCCGCACGCCGGCAACTGGTGACGCAGTCGGCGCCGCACATGCCGGCCGAGCAGCAGGCGCTGGTCGCGAAGCACACCGCGGGCCTGCGTCTGCTCGAAATCGACAGCATCGTCGCCGAGCGTCCCGCGGCCGGCCTGCCCGAGGAAGCGCGCAAGGCGCTGGCCCTGCAGTTGCTGGGCGATGCGCCGGATGCGCAGCAGCGCGCCGAGCTCTATGCCGGCGTCACCGCGGGCAAGACCCGCGAAGAGATCGCCTTCCTGATCCTCGGTCACAGCGCGCCGAAGCCGGATGCGGATCCGCTCGATGCGATGCTCGCGATCATCGGCGAAAGAAAACGGGAAATCATCCAGCGTTCCTGCGGCGACCTGATCGAATTCCTCGATCCGTCCTACGGTCTCGATGCGGTCGGCGGCTACGACCAGATCAAGGCCGAGCTGATGAAGATCGCGGACACGATCAGGACCGGCGACCGCAAACTCGCGCCGATGGGACTGCTTGCGGTCGGACCGATGGGCGTGGGCAAGACCTTCGTCATCAAGGCCTTCCTCAGGGAAGCCGGCCTGCCGGGCGTGGTGCTGAAGAATTTCCGTTCGAAGTGGGTCGGATCGACCGAATCCAATCTCGAACGCGTGCTCAAGATCATCCGCGCGATGAGTCCGATCGCGCTGGTGATCGACGAGGGCGACCGCAGTTTCGGCAGCGGCGGCGAAGGCGGCGAGACCGATGGCGGCACGTCCTCGCGCGTGATCGCGCGGATCAAGGATTTCATGTCCGATACCGACAATCGTGGCCACGTGCTCACCATCCTGATGACCAACCGCCCGGACAAGCTCGACGTCGACATCAAGCGCCCCGGCCGCCTCGACCGCAAGATCCCGTTCTTCTACGCCGACAACGCCGACGATCGTCTGCGCATCGTCCGCGTCATTCTCAAGCGCAACGGTGCGGAACTCACCGACGAGGCCGGCGCCATGCTCATCGAGTCGCTGCAGTCGCTCGATGGCTATTCCAACGCCGATCTCGAAGCGATCGCGCTGCTCGCGCTCGATCTCGCGCGCGCCGAGAACGTCGCCTTCGGCGTGCCGCATGTCCGTCAGGCGATCGCCGACTTCATCCCGCCGCAGCACACCGACACGATCCAGTTGATGGAACTGCTCGCGGTCCAGGAATCCTCGCGTCGCAGCCTGCTGCCGGAGCGCTTCGCGAAGCTGGCGCCGACGGAGGTGTCTGAGTTGATCGGCGAGCTCAAACGACGCGTGCGCTAGTCTGCGGCCAGCACCTGCCGGCCGTACCGTTGTAGAGATTCGGTCCGAGCCTGCCGTGCGGGCGCCATCCGTCCCATGAAGACATCGCGCGTCGCGGGCCCAGCCAATTGTCTGCGTGCCACATGGCATCGCGGGCGAGGGGCTCGGCGACATTGCGCCGCGTTGCGGGCCGGCGCGGGAGACGCCGCGGGATTGTGTTGAAATGGACTTCCCGCGGCCCGCCCGGGCCGTCTCCGGTCTCTTCACAGGTCTCGTCCCATGAATTCAAGTCCCATCTGCAATCGCCGCGATCTGGACTTCATGCTGTACGAAGTACTGGAGGTGGAGCGTCTGCGCGAGTACCCGCGCTTCGCGGAGCACAACCGCGAGACCTTCGCCTCGGCGCTCGATCTGGCGCATCAGATCGCGTTGGAGAAATTCCTGCCGCACAACCGCAAGTCGGACCTCAACGAACCGCAGATGGTCGATGGCAGGGTCGAGCTGATTCCGGAGATCGGCGAAGCGGTGCAGGCCTACAACGACGCCGGTTTCGCCGCCGCGCTGGCCGATTTCGATGGCGGTGGCATGCAGCTGCCGTTCGTGATCGCTCAGGCCTGCGATTCGATGTTCTCCGCCGCGAATCCCGGCACGATCGCCTATCCCGCGCTGGCGCGCGGCGCGTCGAACCTGATTGCGGCCCACGGCAGCGAGGACCAGAAGCGGCGCTACATGCAGCCGATCATCGAAGGTCGCTGGTTCGGGACCATGTGCCTGTCCGAGCCGCATGCGGGCTCGTCGCTGGCCGATATCCGGACCACCGCCGAACCGCAACCCGATGGCAGCTATCGCCTCACCGGCGCGAAGATGTGGATCTCCGCCGGCGATCACGAGCTCGGCGAGAACATCATCCATCTGGTGCTGGCGAAGATCGCCGGCGCGCCGGCCGGCGTGCGCGGCATCAGTCTGTTCATCGTTCCGCGCTGGCGCGTGAATGCCGATGGCAGTCGCGGCGAGCGCAACGACGTGCGCCTCGCCGGTCTCAACCACAAGATGGGCCAGCGCGGCAGCGTCAACACCTTCCTCAAGTTCGGCGAAGCGGGCGAGTGCCATGCCGAGCTGATCGGCGAACCGCATCGCGGCCTCGCCACCATGTTCCACATGATGAACGAGGAGCGCATCGGCGTCGGCATGGGCGCGGTCCTGCAGGGGCTCGCCGGCTATCTCTATTCGTTGCAGTACGCGCAGGAGCGCAGACAGGGCCGTCATCCGGACCAGAAGGACCCGGCGTCGCCGCCGGTCGCGATCATCGAACACGCCGACGTGCGTCGCATGCTGTTGCAGCAGAAGGTCTACGTCGAGGGCGCCGAACTGCTCGGCTACTACGCCTCGATGCTGGTCGATCGCGCGCACGACCCGGACGGCACCGTGCGCCGGGACAGTCACCGGTTGCTGGAACTGTTGACGCCGATCGTGAAGGCCTGGGGCTCGGAGTATTCGCTGAAGGCGAACGAACTGGCGATGCAGATCCTCGGCGGTTACGGATTCACCCGCGAATATCCGGTCGAGCAGAACTATCGCGACAATCGCATCAATCCGATCCATGAAGGCACCAACGGCATCCAGGCG
>JAYRTK010000296.1:0-4270 GCA_041919595.1 Lysobacteraceae bacterium | reverse complement strand
GCAGCAGCGGCGGCAGTTGCGCGCTCATGCCGCGGCCTCCGGATCGCCCTGGGTCCAGCCCAGGCGCAGGCGCGACGGTGTCGGCGTCCACGCGTCGATGCCGCCGCCGCGCGGAAACTCGGCGAGCAGCACGCAGCCGCCGTCGCGCAACACCGGGCGCAGTTCGATCGGCAGGGTCATGTCGACCTGCGACAGCCGCATGCCTTCGCGCGCCTCGATGGCGATCAGGCCATCGTGCAGCTCATCCAACAGTTGCGACAGTTCGCGGTCCATCAGGTCGTCCCTCCGCCGGCGACGGGCGCGGCGGGCGCGGCGACAGGCGCCGTCGCGGGCGCAGCGGCACGCATGGTCGGCGAGTGCTGCTGCACCAGCGCGACCTTCGCCGCGTCGGCCAGACGGTCGAGCGGCAGGGTCTCGCTGACGAAATTGAGTTTCACCTCGCCGAACAGATCGGCGCGCACGGTCGATTCGTTCTGGGCGTTGACCGCGAGCGTCGATACCATCGTGGTGGTCTGACCACCCTGGCTCAGGCTGCCGCGTTCGCCCCAGTTGGCGACCGCCTGCGGATCGCTGCTGGTGGCGTACTGCACCGCGGCGGCATCGCGCGCGGCGGCGCGGAACATCACCTTGGCGCTGATGCTGCCATCGCGCACGGCGACCCGGTTCAGACCCAGCAGCACCATCGTCGCCAGCAGTTGCTGGCGCTCGGCGCCGACCCGGGTGCGGACCTGCGGCAGGATCTGCTGTTCGAGCAGTTCGTTGCTCAGGGTCTGGCCTTCGAGGCCGTAATCCGCCAGCCACACCGGGCTGAGGTCTTCGTTGCGCGGCACCAGCTGCGGTTCGCTTTCGCCGGCTTCCGGCAGTTTCACAGCGACTTCGCCGGGATACCGCGAGGCCAGCCAATCGCGCGCCTGATTGAAGGTGACGTTCTCTTCGGTGAACTGGTCGACCGTCTTCGCCACCGCCGACACCAGGCTGGAGTAGCTTTCCATCTGCCGGATCGAGGCGTCGACGATCGCGTCGAAGGTGCCGTGCACCAGCTGCGAGACGAAGCCGGGAAAATCGATCTCGTTGACCATCGCGCCGGCGCGGCGGGCGATGGTCTCGGTCGCCGGCGGCTTCGACGATTGCACCGGCGCCGTGGTCGACGGCGATGGCGATGTGCCGGGCGTGACCGGATCCGCCTGCGCGCGCGCGATCGCCGTCCCGGGTCGGGACGGGAAGATCCTGCCGCTGTTGCGCGGTTGCTCGGACACGATGCGCTCCTCAGGCCGCCGGACTCAGGACACCGGCGTTGCGCCAGCCGTTCTCGCGTTCGTAACGGCCATCCCCGCGCAGGCACAGTTCGATCGTTGCATCGGGGTTGCCCTGGGCCAGACCGCGGAAGCGGTAGTCCACGCGCACCCGCAGCCGGGCGACGCCGCCGTCATCGGCGCAGTCCTCGATCTTCGCCACCACCTCCACGCCGTAGGCGAGATTGGCCGGCATGCCGGCGACGATGCGCACGTCGCCCAGGCTGCCGTTGTTGTGGCGGAATTCGACGGTCAGCGGCAGCGGTGTCGGCGCGCCTTCGATCGCCGGCCAGTCGTCCAGCGCGATGCGCACGTCGCCGGCGGCGGCGGAGCTCACGCTCATCGGCGGACTGGCCGGCGACTTCAACCCTTCCAGCTGGTCCAGCGACCAGCGGCAGGCGCCGGCTTCGCCGATCGCGCGACTCATCTTCGTGCCGGCGACGCGGCTGGGCTCGATCGGTTCGCGACGCTCGCCGCCACCGGTCATGTCCAGCGCCTTCACCGACGGCGGCGGCGGCGCAAGACGCAGGCCGGAACCGCCGCGCATCGACAGCGATTGCGACTGCACGGCCGCGATCGGCAGATGCAGGATGCGCCAGTTGCCGTAATCGGGCTCGGCCATGTTGCCGAAATCGCTGGCGAAGTCGTCGAACGACAGCCAGTCCTCGTATCCGCCGTTCGCGGGCCGGAACTCGATCGGATCCTGGTCGAAGGCGACGCGGGTGTCCCAGGGATTGAGGATCTTGACCTTGGCCTTCTTCGGATCGTCGAGATCGCCCTGGATGCCGGCCACCACCACCGCATGCGGCGCACCCACGATCACCACCCACAGCGGGCCGTAGGTATTGAGCCATTCGGCCCACTGCCGCGGCGTGAAATACAGACTCGCGTTGGAGGGCTGCGCGATCACCCGGAAGCCGTAGCGCGTCTTCACCGCCTCGATCAGATCCCAGCCATAGGAGGTCGCGAGACTGCCGCCGACCTCGTTGACGATCGACTCCGGCGTGCGCGACTGCTGCCGGCGATGCGCCAGCAGCATCGCCATCGCCGCCGCCCAGCAGGCGTTCTTGTCGGGCTGCGGGATCAGATGCACCGGATAGTCGGACGGGCCGTCGGACGACAGCGCGCGTGCGCCGAGCGAGAAGGCGGCGGCGGTCGACATCTGCCGGCCTGCCGGCACACCGCCGGAGTGCAGGATCTGGAACTGCAGATAGCCGCCGCTGTTGCGGGTACGACCCTCGTACAGCGCCAGGAAGTCGGCGAACGACAGCTTGACCTTGCCGCGCGCCGGATCGTGCATGTACATGGTCGTGTCGGAACCGTCGGCCGCGCCGTCGCTGGTCATGCCGACCAGCACGCGCACATGGCCACCGGCGCCGGCGGTGTTCGCGGTCTGGCTGATGTAGAGCGGCCCGTTGCTCTCGAGCATCTCGCGCCACGCGTCGATGGTGTAGGACGCCGGCGGTTCGGCGACCAGATTCCAGGCTTCCGCGACGACCCTGCGCTCGCGCGGCGACGTGCCCTTGTTGAACGCGTCGAAGACGGGCACCTTTTCCGCGATCGCCTCGTCGGGGATCGACAGCGCGTCGCGCCAGCCGACCACCATCGACGCCGCCGCGGCCCAGCACGACATCGGCGTGGTCTGGTAGGTCATCGGCACGTCCTGCCAGTGCACCGAGAAGCTCTGGTTCAGGGCGCGACTGGGCGCACCCAGCGACAGACTGGTGGTGCGGCCCTCGATCCAGTCGATCTTGGCCTGGGTCAGACGGCAGCCGCGATTGAGATCGTCGGTATCGCTGCCGGTGTGCACGCCGACCACGTAGGCGTAGGGCGTGCCGCCCTGGTTGCTGATGTAGTAGACCGGCGAGCCGCTGGCGCGCTTGAGGGTGAGGATCGGATAGCTGAAGGTGCTGTCGTCGTCGGCGAGCGCGGCGATGTAGCCGGCGTGCAGATGCTGCTTGAAGCCATCGATCGCCGCGGTCAGTTCCGGCAGTTTGGTGGAACGCGACGAATAGCCGCAGACCACCACGCCCTCGGGACGCGACTGGTTCAGCGCTTCCAGCCCGTCGAACCACTGTCCGTTCGGCGCGGCCAGCGGCACGTCGTCGATCACCGCGAGGTCGGTCCCCTTGTTGCCGCCGGCATAGCTGGCCGGAATCCGCCACGACGACGATGTCACCGTGGTGCGGCCGAAGGGTTCGGTGGATGCGCCACCCTTGCCGTTCTTGCCCGGGATGATGGTGACCTTGGCCTGACCGTCGAGATTGTGCGCGCAGGTGAGGATGCGATTGCGGCCGATGTAGAAGCCGGTGCCGCGGGCGACGTTGCCGGCGGCGTCCTCCATCTCCAGCAGGCAGATCGCCGAATGCGGAAAGATCGTGGTGTTCGGCACGCCGGCGAACCATTCCTCGCGCGCCTGGCTGAAGGCATCCGCCTGGCAGGTCAGGGCGCTCGCCGGATCGGCCGGATCGTAGAACGGCGTGATGACTTCCTGTGCGGTCGCGTAGCCGCGGGTCGAGAGCATGCTGCCCACCGCGCCGCCCACGGCGCCACCGACGGCACCGCCCACCGCGGTGCCGATGGCGCCGCCGGCACTGCCGCCCACCACGCCGCCGACCGCCCCGCCGATGGCGCCGCCGACCGAACGACCGATTTCGGATGCGATCCCCAGCGCGCGCGCTTCTTCGCGCACCAGATCCATGTAGTGATCCCACTTCCAGTAGCTGCTGGGACAGTCGTGATTGTCCTTGGGCGAGGCTTCCTTGTGCCCGACGATGTGCTCGCGGTCGACCGGAATGCCGTACTGCGCGCACAGCCACGCGACCAGTTTCGCCGAGGCGGCGTACTGCGGTTCGGTCGGCGGCAGATCGCGCTGGTTGCTGCCGTAGGGCTTGTTGGCGTTGTGCTCGATGCCGATGCTGCGCTTGTTGACCTGGCTGGCGTGATGCGCCTTGTCGCGGTTGCGCACCATCTGCACC
>JAYRTK010000295.1:0-4291 GCA_041919595.1 Lysobacteraceae bacterium | reverse complement strand
TTCGCGCGCCGTCATTTCGATGTCGGCGCGGACGTGGATGCGGCGGCGGAAGACGATGCGGACACGGCATCGGATGCGGATCCGCGCGCATCGAGGCCTGCGGCGCAGGATGTCGCGCAGGACCTCGATACCCCGGCCCACGACGACAAGCTCTGGGACGTGCGCTGGTACGAACTCTCGCCGCGCGGCTTCCGCTTCCAGCGCACCCCGCTCGACGTGTCCGGGCCGCTGCGCGCGCATCGCGAGCAGTCGCGCGCGGCCTGGGTGTTCACGTCGGCGACGCTGGCGGTGGCGGGCGGTTTCGATCATCTGAGCGAACGCCTCGGGCTGGACGATCCGCGCACGCTGATCGCGCCCAGTCCGTTCGACTGGCCGCGGCAGGCCCTGTGCTGGCTGCCGCCACGGATGCCCGAACCGAACGCCCGCGACTACACCGCCGCGGTCGTCACCGCGGTGCGTCCGGTGCTGGAGGCCTCGAACGGCCGCGCCTTCCTGCTCTTCGCCTCGCATCGCGCGCTGCGCGAGGCCGCGGAGCTGTTGCGCGCGGACAGCCCGTGGCCCTTGTTCGTGCAGGGCGACGCGCCGCGCTCGGTGCTGCTGCAGCGTTTCCGCGACTCCGGCAACGGCGTGCTGCTGGGCGCCGCGAGCTTCCGCGAAGGCGTGGACGTGGCCGGCGACGCGCTGAGCGTGGTCGTGATCGACAAGCTGCCGTTCGCGGCGCCCGACGATCCGGTGTTCGAGGCGCGTCTGGACGCGATCCGTCGCGGTGGCGGCAATCCGTTCCGCGACGAGCAACTGCCGCAGGCGGTGATCGCGCTGAAACAGGGGGTCGGTCGCCTGATCCGCACCGAAACCGACCGCGGCGTGCTGGTGCTGTGCGACCCTCGCCTGATCGGCAAATCCTACGGTCGCACCTTCCTCGATTCGCTGCCGCCGTTCGCGCGGACGCGCTCGATCGACGATGTGCGCGCGTTCTTCGCCGACACCGCCGCCCCGGAACCGGAGGCGTAGGTCCGGGCCTGGGCCCGACCTACAATATCCCCATGAAACTCCTCGCCTTCGAGCTGTCTACCGAAGCCTGCTCCGTCGCCCTGTGGGTCGATGGTGCGGTCCGCGAACGCCATGACATCGCGCCGCGCCGGCATGCCGAGCTCGCGCTGCCCTGGGCCGAGGCGCTGCTGGCGGAGGCGGGCGTCGCGAAGGCGCAGCTCGACGCCATCGCCGTCGGCTGCGGTCCCGGTGCCTTCACCGGCGTGCGCCTGGGGATTTCGATCGCGCAGGGCATCGCGCTGGCGCTGGATCGCCCGGCGTTGCCGGTGTCCACGCTCGCGGCGCTGGCGCTGCGTGCGGCGCCGCTCGGCGCGGCGGCGGGCGATCGCGTGTTCGCCGCGATCGACGCGCGGATGCGCGAGGTGTACGTCGCCGGATTCGCGCTCGCGGCCATGGATGGCGGATTCTTGCTGCCGCGCGCACTCGACGACGAGCGCGTCTCGCCGCTCGAGACGGTGTCGTTGCCCGATGCCATCGGTGGCTGGTATGGCGTCGGCACCGGCTTCGCGGCGCAGGACGGCGCGCTGTCCGCCCGTCTGGGATCGTCGTTGCGCACGATCGACCCCGAGGCCCTGCCGCATGCGGCCGATGTCGCGGTGCTCGCCACCGCAGCGTTCCAGTGCGGCGAAGCGGTCGCGCCCGAGCGGCTGGAGCCGGCCTATCTGCGCAACCAGGTCGCGTTGACCCTCGTGGAACAGCAGGCGCTGCGCGCGTCACGCGCGTCGTAGGCCATCGGTCACGGGAACTCGTGCGGCGCGCGCCGGTCGTTAAGCCATCGCGATCCTCGCATCGCCCATTCCGGGGACTTCCATGACCGACACCGTCGCCACCGATCGACGCAGCCCGCGCTTCTGGCGCAACGAGTGGACCAGTTTCGCCCTGTTCCTGTTGCTGCTCACCGTCGCCCGCAGTTCGTTCGCCAATCATTACCAGGTGCCGAGCGGCTCGATGCAGCCGAATCTGCAGCCCGGCGATCGCATCGCCGTGAACATGCTCGCCTACGGCCTGCGCGTGCCGTTCACCGACATCGAACTGATCGATCGCGGCGAGCCGCAGCGCGGCGACGTGGTCGTCTTCAAGTCGCCGGCCGACGGTACCCGGCTGATCAAGCGGGTGGTCGCGGTCGGCGGCGACAGCGTCGCGCTGGTCGATGGCCACCTGTGGATCGACGGCGTCCCGCTGGTCGACGCGACCGCCGACGACATCGAACACTTCGGCGACCGCGACGTGCGCCTCGATCTGCGGCATGGCGGTGGCCCCGATGTTCCCGCGATCACGGTGCCGGAGGGCATGGCGCTGGTGCTCGGCGATCACCGCGGCAACAGTGCGGACGGCCGCTTCTTCGGATGGGTTCCGCTGAAATCGCTCTACGGCCGCGCGGAGGCCGTCTACTGGCGCAGCGGCGAGGGGTTCGGCTGGACGCGGTTGTAAGCCCCGGAGGTTCCGGCGCTGCGGGTCGGGCCGAAGCCCGACCTACTCGTCGATCAGTTCCCCGCCCGGGAGGAACTGCCAGGTGCGGACGACATTGAGGATGTCCGGATTTTCCTGGGTCTTCGGCAGGGGCGGATAGGGTTCGGCCAGCTTCGCGATGCGCAGCGCGGCTTCGTCGAGCAGCGGAATGCCGCTGGACTGCACGATGTCGGCGCGCTCGATCGAACCGTTGCGACGGATCCCGACATTGATGACCACCGTCCCCGACAGCCGCCGCCGGCGGGCCTCGTCGGGATAATTCAGATTGCCCACGCGCTCGGCGCGGTCGACCCAGGCGCGCAGGTAGTTCGCCCAGGCGAATTCCTGGGTGCTGGCGGAAACGAACTTGCGCGTCGGTCGCTTGGCGTAGCGGGCCGAGCGCAGATGGATCTCGGCCGCCAGCCGCGCCATGGCCATGTCGTGCTCGATCTTGCGATCGCCGACCCGGGCCGGTGTCGGCAGCGCTTGCGGCCGGCGGTTCGGCGTGGGCAGGCGGGTCTCGGCGTCCGGTGTGGTCACGACCCGCGCTTCCGGCGGCGGCGAGGGGGCCGGCGACTGCGCCCGCACCGATTGCGGTGCCACGCCGGATTCGTTCTGCGGCACGGTGCCGGGCTGCGGGTCGCGCGGCCGGCGGGCCTTGTCGTCTTCGCCGCCGCCCTGATTGTTGGCCTGGGCGAGGAAGTCGGCCTGTTTCGGGGTGAGCGGGGTCCGGGTCTGGGTCAGGATCACGTCCAGCATCGGCACCACCGGCGCGGCCCGCTCCAGGGCGAAACCGAAGCCGAGGATCAGCAGTCCGTGGAACAGCAGCGACAGCACCAGGGTCGCGCCCAGGCGCTGGTCCTCGCCGATCGCCGGCGGCGGGGGCAGGGACGCCGTCGCCATCGCTCAGCCGTCCGCCTCCAGCGCATCGAACAACTGCCCGGCGATGTTCAGCCCGAACTGCTTGTCCAACTCGCGGATGCAGGTGGGGCTGGTGACGTTGACTTCGGTCAGGTAGTCGCCGATCACGTCCAGACCCACGAAACGCATGCCGCGACGCTTCATCTCCGGTCCGACCTGGGACGCGATCCAGCGGTCGCGCTCGCTCAGCGGGCGGCCCTCGCCGCGACCGCCGGCGGCCAGATTGCCGCGGAATTCGTCGCCCTGCGGGATCCGGGCGAGACAGAAGTCCACCGGTGTGCCGTCGATCAACAGGATGCGCTTGTCCCCGGCGCTGATCTCCGGGATGTAGCGCTGGGCCATGGCCAAGTGATGGTCGCCGGCGGTCAGGGTCTCCAGGATCACGTTCAGGTTCGGATCGCCGACCCGGGCGCGGAAGATCGAGCGCCCGCCCATGCCGTCGAGGGTTTTCAGCACCGCATCGCCATGCTCGGCGACGAACGCCTTGATCTCACTCGATTTTCTGCTGACGATCGTCGGCGGACAGCACTGCGGGAACTCCAGCGCGGCCAGCTTCTCGTTGTGGTCGCGCAGCCCGGCGGGGTCGTTCACGACCAGGGCGCCGGCCCGCTGGGCGTGGCCGAGGATCTGGGTGTCGTGGACGTACTCGGCATCGACAGGCGGATCCTTGCGCATCAGGATCAGATCGTCCGGACCCAGCGCACGGCGTGACGCAGGTCCGGTTTCGAACCAGTCGGCGGGATCATCGCGAACCCGCAGCGGCGCGATCTCGGCCACCGCGACGCCGTCGCGCATGCCCAGCCCACCCGGAGTGACGTAAAACAACCGATAATGACGCTGCTGGGCTTCCAGCAACATCGCGAATGTGGAG
>JAYRTK010000294.1:0-4311 GCA_041919595.1 Lysobacteraceae bacterium | reverse complement strand
GCGAGCGGCGGCGCGGCCCTGCCGGTGGGGCTGTCGGTGGTATTCCGGCTCATGCGATCGCGGGCGTGGCGAAGCGGTTCAGTGGGTGCTGCCTTCGCGGCGGCAGCGGGCCTCGTGCGCGGTGGTCTTGATGAAGGCGAGCAGCGCGGCCAGACCGTTGTTGCGGGTGGGCGACAGATGCTTGGCCAGACCGATGTCGGCGATGTAGCGCGCGTCGGTGGAGAGGATCTCGGCGGCGTCGCGGCCGGAATACACGCGCAGGGCGAGGTAGATCAGGCCGGAGACGATCGCCGAATCGCTGGCGGCGGTGAAATCGAGCCGATCGGCATCGCCCGAGGCGACGATCCACACCATCGACTGGCAGCCGTGCAGCCGATGCGCCTCGGTCTTCAGTGCATCGTCCATCGGCGGCAGTTTGCGGCCGAGATCGATCAGGTACTGGTAGCGCTCCGACCAGTCGCCGAAGAACGCGAATTCGTCGCGGATCGCGTCCTGGGCTGCGCTGGCGGTGGGTTCGGTGGGGAAGGTGGACATCGGTCGCTGTTCGTTCGAGGGCAGTGCGTGTGATGGCCCGTGCAGCGGGTCCGAAAGAGCGTTCCGTCCGCCATGCGGCCGGGGTTATTTCTTTTGCTGGCCCAAAAGAAACGAACCAAAGAAAAGGCCTTCCCCGACAAGGCGAACCGATCGTCGGATCGGTTGCGGGGATTTTCCGACTCGCCATCCCAGGCTCGGTCGGAAAACGACGCGCTTCCTGCGCGTCGCCCTCCGGGGCTGGAGGGCGAATCGGTACGCCGCTTCAGGCGCGCTTCCAACGGACGCCCTGCGGCGTGTCCTCCAGCAGGATGCCCTCGTCGGCGAGCTGCTTGCGGATCGCATCGGCGCGGGCGAAATCGCGGGATTTCTTCGCTTCGTTGCGTTCGTCGACCAGCGTCTGGATGCGTGCGTCGTCGTCGCCGGAGGCGCCGCGCGCGAACCAGGCTTCGGGCGACTGCCGCAGCAGTCCGAGCGCGAGGCCGGCGCCGAGCAGCTCCGACTTCAGGCGCGCGCGCTCGACCGCGTCGCCGCTGCGCCGCGCTTCGCCCGCGATGCGCGCGACCTCGGCCAGCGCCTGCGGGGTGTTGAGATCGTCGGCGAGCGCGGCTTCGACGCTATCGGGGATCGCCGCGACGGCGTCGACATCGGCCAGGTCGCGCAGCGTGCCGTAGAGTCGGTCCAGGGTCCGCACCGACTGCTCGATCAGCGCATCCGACCACTCCAGCGGCTGCCGGTAGTGCGCCGACATCAGCGCGAAGCGCAGGGCTTCGGGCGGGTGTTCCTTGATCAGATCATGGACGCGCTGGATGTTGCCGACCGACTTGGCCATCTTCGCGCCGCCGAAGTTCAGCATGCCGTTGTGCATCCACCAGCGCGCGAAGGTCCTGTGCGAACCGTCGGCGTGCTTGTGGGTGCATTCGCTCTGCGCCACTTCGTTCTCGTGGTGCGGGAACTGCAGGTCGATGCCGCCGGCGTGGATGTCGATGGTTTCGCCCAGATGCGCTTCGGCCATCGCCGAGCATTCGATGTGCCAGCCCGGACGACCGCGGCCCCAGGGCGAGTCCCAGCCGGGCAGATCGTCGGAAGACGGTTTCCACAGCACGAAATCGCCGGGATTGCGCTTGTAGGGCGCCACTTCGACGCGCGCGCCGGCCAGCATCTCGTCGCGATCGCGCCGCGAGAGCTTGCCGTAGTCGGCGAAGGTCTCGACCGCGAACAGCACATGGTGTTCGGCGGCGTAGGCGTGGCCCTGGGCGATCAGCCGCTCGATCATCGCGATCATGTGCGGGATGTGGGCGGTCGCCGCCGGCTCGATGTTGGGCGCGAAGTCGCCGTCGACGCCCAGCGCGGCCATGTCCTCGCGGTAGGCGGCGGCGAAACGATCGGTGATGGTGGAGATCGGCGTGCCCTGTTCCTTCGCGGCGGCGTTGATCTTGTCGTCGACGTCGGTGATGTTGCGGGCGTAGCGCAGCTGCCCGTATCGGCGGCGGAGCAGGGCGGCGAGCACACCGAACACCACCGGACCGCGGGCGTTGCCGATATGGACGTAGTTGTAGACGGTGGGACCGCAGAGATACAGGCTCGGGCCGGCCGCGGCATCCTGCGGCTCGAAGGCTTCGACCTGGCGGGTCAGGCTGTTGTAGAGATGCAAACTCATTCCAGTGAGTACGCAGTTGGGGAGACGTTCCGATTCTAGCCGTCCGGGCATCCGCACGACAGCGGAGATTCAGCCTCGTTCCCGCCGGGGCACCTACACTGGCCGGCCCATGCCTCTGTCCATCGCCCCCCTTCTCCGCGCTCTGAGCCTGCCGTTGCTGGCCGCCGTGGCGTTCGTCGCGCAGGCGCAGAGCGGCAATACCGGCCAGACGCCGAACGTCCGCATCGAGTACGCCCAGGTGCTGCGGGTCGAGCCGGTCTATCAGACCCTGCGCGCGCAGGCGGTCGAGCAGCGTTGCGATCATCCGGCCGAGGTCACCGGGGTCGCGCCGACCAACCGCAAC
Source organism: Lysobacteraceae bacterium (assembly GCA_041919595.1). Taxonomy (GTDB): domain Bacteria; phylum Pseudomonadota; class Gammaproteobacteria; order Xanthomonadales; family Xanthomonadaceae; genus Lysobacter_I. The sequence continues at coordinate 1,777 of JAYRTK010000294.1, read as the reverse complement.
TGCCGTCCGGTGCGGGTGGAACGGCAGTTCCAGCGGCCGGTGGCCTACGATGTCGACTACATCCACCGCGGGGTGACCTACCGTTCGCGGCTGCCGATCGACCCCGGCAAGCGCCTGCGGGTGCGGGTCACGGTCACGCCCGACGTCCCCCCCGGCGAAAAACGCTGATCCGCCGCTTGCGCCCGCTGGGCCTGCATGCGACGATGCGCGCCTTATGCAGAACGCGTCGCCCCTGTCGATGTCCAGCGCCCGGATGGCTTCCGGCATGACGTCGCGCGCGCGCCGACCGGAACCCCACACGCCAGCTGGGTGATCCGGTTCGTCGTCCGTTCCAACGACACAGAATCCACGATCAGGCCCGGCTCCCCGCCGGGCCTTTTCTTTTTTCCGCCAGCCGACCCGCTCCCACGCACCTCGAGACCCGTCATGAAGCATTTCCTGAACACCCAGGACTGGACCCGCGCCGAGCTCGACGCGACCCTCGCCGAGGCCGCACGCTTCAAGCGCGAGAAACTCGGCCAGCAGCTCAAGGGCAAGTCGATCGCCCTCGTGTTCTTCAATCCCTCGATGCGCACCCGCACCAGCTTCGAGCTGGGCGCGTTCCAGCTCGGCGGCCATGCGGTGGTGCTCGCGCCCGGCAAGGACGCCTGGCCGATCGAGTTCGATCTGGGCACGGTCATGGACGGCGACACCGAGGAGCACATCGCCGAGGTCGCGCAGGTGCTCAGCCGTTACGTCGATCTCATCGGCGTGCGCGCGTTTCCGAAGTTCGTCGATTGGGCCGGCGACCGCGAGGACAAGGTGCTCAAGGGCTTCGCGAAATATGCGACCGTGCCGGTGATCAACATGGAAACGATCACCCATCCCTGCCAGGAGCTGGCGCATGCGCTGGCGCTGCAGGAGCATTTCGGCACCAGCGATCTGCGCGGAAAGAAGTACGTGCTGACCTGGACCTACCATCCCAAGGCGCTGAACACCGCGGTCGCGAATTCGGCGCTGACCATCGCCACGCGCATGGGCATGGATGTGACTCTGTTGTGTCCGACTGCCGATTACCTGCTCGACGAACGCTACATGGGGTGGGCGGCGCAGAACGTCGCCGAGAACGGCGGCTCGCTGACCGTCAGCCACGATATCGACAGCGCCTATGCCGGCGCCGATGTGGTCTACGCCAAGAGCTGGGGCGCGCTGCCGTTCTTCGGCAACTGGGCGCCGGAAAAACCGATCCGCGACCGCTACACCCACTTCATCGTCGATGAACGCAAGATGGCGTTGACCAACGCCGCGGTGTTCTCGCATTGCCTGCCGTTGCGCCGCAACGTCAAGGCCACCGACGCGGTCATGGACGCACCGTACTGCATCGCCGTGAACGAAGCCGAGAACCGCCTGCACGTGCAGAAGGCGGTCATGGCCGCGCTCGCGAACCAGTAACCCTCTCCCGGAACGTCCTCCCATGAACCAGTCCAAAGACATCGTCCTCGCCTTTTCCGGTGGACTCGACACCAGTTTCTGCGTTCCGTATCTGAAGGAACGCGGCTGGAACGTGCATTCCGTGTTCGCCGATACCGGCGGCGTCGACGCCGAGGAACGCGCCTACATCGAAGCCCGCGCTCGGGAGCTGGGCGTGGCCTCGCATCTCACCATCGACGGCGGTCCGGCGCTGTGGAACGGTTTCGTGAAGCCGTTCGTGCGCGCTGGCGAGGCCTATCAGGGCCAGTATCCGCTGCTGGTCTCCGACCGCTATCTGATCGTCGACGCCTCGCTGGCGCGCGCGCAG
>JAYRTK010000293.1:0-4319 GCA_041919595.1 Lysobacteraceae bacterium | reverse complement strand
CACCGGCGGCCGGGTGACGCTGTGCAATCACTATGGCCCGACCGAGGCCTCGGTCTGCGCGACGCTGCTGTCCACGATCGATGCATCGGAGATCGTCGGCCACGATCTGCCGATCGGCCGGCCGTTGCCGGGCGTGCGCGTCCATCTGCTCGATCGCCATGCGCAGCTCGTGCCGCGCGGTGCGGTCGGTGAGCTGTGTATCGCCGGCGCCGGCGTCGCCCGCGGCTATCTCGGCGCCGATGCGCTCACCGCGGAACGCTTCTGCGCCGATCCGTTCGTCGCCGACGCGCGCATGTATCGCACCGGCGATCTGGCGCGCTGGAATGCCGATGGCACCCTGCAGTTCATCGGGCGTCGCGATCACCAGATCAAGTTGCGCGGCTTCCGCATCGAACTGGGCGAGATCGAGGCCGCGCTGGCCGCGGCGCCCGGCGTGCGCGCCGCGGCGATGCTGCTGCGCGAGGATCGTCCGGGCGATCGCCGCCTGGTCGCCTATGTCGTCGCCGATGCGGCGGTCGACGCCGCCGCGCTGCGCGCGGCGCTGGCGCGACGGCTGCCCGAAGCGATGCTGCCCTCGGGATTCGTGTTCCTCGATGCGATGCCGCTGACCGTCAACGGCAAGATCGACCGTCGCGCGCTGCCGGCGCCCGCGGCCGACGATGCGCGCGCCGTGCGTGCGCCGCGGACGCCGACCGAGCAGGCGGTGCTGGCGATCTGGTGCGAGGTGCTGGGGCGCGCGTCGCTCGGCATCGACGACGATTTCTTCGCCTCCGGCGGCGATTCGCTGGCCGCGTTGCCGCTGGTGTTCAAGCTGCATGCGGCGCTCGGGGTCGAGCTGCCGCTGTCGATCGTGTTCGCCGCGCCGACCGTCGCCGGCATGGCCGAAGCCATCGATCGCCTGCGCAGCGGCGAGGCCGATGAGGGTTTCGACATCGAAGCGCAGGTCGTGCTGCCGGCGGAGATCGATGCCGCGAACGCCGCGCCCCCGGTCGCGCCACGCGATGCGCCGCGCTCGGTCCTGCTGACCGGCGCCACCGGCTTCCTCGGCGCCTACGTGCTGCGCGATCTGCTCGATCTCACCGCGACCGAGGCGGTCTGCCTGGTCCGCGCCGACGACGACGTCCAGGGCCTGCGTCGGATCCGCGCCAATCTCGAACGTTACGGGCTGTGGCGCGAGGGCGACGCGGCGCGGATCGTGCCGCTGCTCGGCGATCTCTCGGCGCCGTCGCTGGGGCTGTCGGACGACGCTTTCGCGGCGCTCGCGCGACGGGTCGACGCGATCGTCCACAACGGTGGGCAGGTCAATTTCATCGCGCCGTACGCGCATCTGGAAGCGGCGAACGTCGGCGGCACCCGCGAAGTGCTGCGGCTCGCGACCACCGCGCAGCTCAAGCCGGTGCAACTGGTGTCCACGCTCGGCGTGTATCTCACGCCGCGCCATGCCGGGGTGCGGGTGGACGAAGCGCATGCGCCGCCCGATGGCCCCGGCCAGTACGGCGGCTACAACCAGAGCAAGTGGGTGAGCGAACAGTTGGGTCTGCTCGCGCGGGCCCGCGGCGTGCCGGTGGCGATCCATCGCCCGGCGCGCATCACCGGCGACGCCGTTTCCGGCACCGGCAACGCCGACGACTATTTCAGCGCTTGGATCCGCGGCTGCGTCGCGCTGGGACGGGCGCCGGAACTCCCGGGCGAAACCTTCGACATGACCCCGGTGGATCACGTCGCCCGCGCGATCGTGCGGATCATGCTCGGCGCCGGCGACGCCAACGGCCAGTACCACTACTACAACCCGCGCACGCTGCCGATCGCCGAGGCGGTGGCGGCGATCCGCGAGACCGTCGGTCCGATCGACGAGGTCGACTACCCGAGTTGGCGCGATGCGCTGCTGGACGCCGTCGCCGCCGGTCGCGACAACCCGCTCAAACCCTTCGCCGGCCTGTTCCCGGAGCGCGTCGAGGCGGGCGAGGGTCCGCACATGCCCGAGTTCGACTGCAGCGCCACCGAGGCTGCGCTCGCGCCCTGGAACGAGCGCTGCCCGCCGGCCGATCGCGCGTTGTTCGTGCGTTACCTGCGGTTCCTGCAGCGCTGCGGCGCATTGCCGGCGACGACCGGGACGACGGCGGAGACGACGGCATGAACACCTCCGTGTCCGCCGCCGCGCCGCGTGCCGCCAGGCTGCGCGATTTCCTGCTGATCTGGTTCGGACAGCTGGTGTCGGGCATCGGTTCGCGCGTCACCAGCTTCGCGCTTGGTGTTTGGGTGTTCAAGACCACCGGTTCGGCGGCGCAGTTCGCGACCGTCTTCGTGGCGATGGCGGTGCCGGCGCTGTTGATCTCGCCCTTCGCCGGCGCGTTGGTGGACCGCTGGGACCGGCGCCGGATCATGATCGTCTGCGAGGTCGTCTCCGCCGCGACGGTCGCCGCGCTCGCGTTGCTGGCGGTCGGTGGACATCTCGCGATGTGGGCGATCTGGCTGGGCGTCGGCCTGACCGCGATCACCAATGCGTTCCTGCAGCCGGCCTATGCCGCGAGCGTGCCGTTGCTGGCCGATCGCGATCAGCTGGTGCGTTTGAATGGTCTGATCCAGACCGGCCAGGGCTTCGCGCTCGTCGGCGGCCCGGCGATCGCCGGCGTGCTGATGAAATTCGGCGGTCTCACCGGCGCGCTGGCGATCGATGCGCTGACCTTCGTCGTCGGCGCGATCTGCGTGGCCCTCGCGAGGATTCCGCGGCCGGCGCGACCGGACGGGGATTCGCCCGGGCTGCTGGCCGAAGCGCGTGACGGCTGGCGTTACGTCGCCGCGCGTCCGGGCCTGCTCGGCCTGCTCGGTCTCGGTGCGGGCGGCAGCTTCCTGTTCGCCATCGCCAGCATCGCGATCACACCGCTGGTCCTGATCGTGGCCGGCGGCGACGAGGGCCTGCTCGGACTGCAGATGTCGCTGGCGTGCAGCGGTCTGCTGGTCGGTGGCCTGCTCATCACGCTGTGGGGCGGCCCGCGGCGCAGGATCGACGGTCTGCTCGGCTTCACGCTGCTCAGCGGGCTGGCGATCGCTCTCCACGGTCTGGCGCCGTCGCTGGTCCTGCTGGTGGTGGCCGGTTTCGTGATGTTCCTGACCATTCCGCCGGCGCAGTCGGCCAGTTTCGCGTTGTGGCAGACCAAGGTGCCGTCGCATCTGCTGGGACGCTGCATGGCGATCCTGCGCATGACCGCCGAGGCCGCGCTGCCGCTGGGCTACCTGCTCGCCGGGCCGTTGGCGGAGTACGTGTTCGAGCCGGCGCTGATGCCGGGCGGCGCACTGGCGGATTCGGTCGGCGCGGTGATCGGCGTCGGCGAGGGCCGCGGTCTGGGCCTGATGTTCATCGTGCTGGGTCTGGCGATGGTGATGGTGGCGGTGATCGGCTACGGAATCCGTTCGATCAGGGAGATCGAGCGCCAACTGCCGGACGCGGAAGCGCCGGTGGTCGCCGGTTGAGCGGGCAACCGTTCACCGGGAGGACTGGACAGGACGATGTGGAAGACAGGGTTGCGGGATGCATGCGTGTGCGGGAGAGCGCGGGGCCGGGCGGACATCATGTTGCGGCCCCTGCGATGCGCGCGCATTCGAGGACAGACACAGGAAGAGACCGATGAACACAAGTGATCAGAGCAGAGCGACCCGGGGCGTCGCCGAAGTGGTTTCGCGGGGGCCGGCCGCAGCCTCGTCGAAGCCCGATTTCGTATTGCGTCGCGCCTCCGAGGTGGAGGCGGCAAACGACCCCGAGTCCCCGCTCGGTGCGGTGGTGTCCTGGGTGCGCCGGTTCCTCGCGCGTCCGCATCCGGAGGTCGGTCGCGCCGGCCCGGTGTGCCCGTTCACGCCGATGGCGCTGGAACTGGACACGATCTGGATGACCGAGATCGCGGACAGCGATCCCGATCCGCAGCGGATCCAGGACGTGGTCGAGCAGTGCCGCCAGTTGTTCCTCGATGCCGAACCCCGCGAAGGCACGATGGCGATCAACAAGGTGTTCATGGTCGTCTTCTCCAGCCTCGACGCCACGTCGGCGCCGCTGATCGATGCGATCCAGTCGCGGCTCAAGCCCGGCTTCGTCGATGTCGGCCTGATGCTCGGCGAATTCCACGCCCGCAACGACACGCCCGGTCTGCGCAATCCGGAGTTCCGCCCGCTGCGCAGCCCGATTCCGATGCTGGTGATCCGGCACATGGTCGAATCGGACCTGCCGTTCCTGAAGCGCGAGATCGACTCGCCGCAGGTCCGCGGCTCGTATCTGCGTTCGTATCTGCGCCGGCTCGGCGGTTCCATCCGCCGCAATTATTTCGATC
>JAYRTK010000292.1:0-4394 GCA_041919595.1 Lysobacteraceae bacterium | reverse complement strand
CGCCGTCGAGACCCTCGGCCTGCGCCGCAGCTGGCAGTCGAACTGTCCGCTGGTGCTCTACAGCCAGGGGTTGGGGTTGTGCAATGCCGATCCGGACGCGCACGCGGTGCCTGCGATGCTCAGCGATGCGACCGGCTACACCGTCGCGTCCGCCGCCTTCGATGCCTTCGACGACGGCCACTTCGACGGCGGTGTGCTGCAGTGGACGGCGACGCTCGGCGTCGAACGCCGTTTTGTGGTCAGCCACGTGGGCGCCACCCTGCGCCTGCTCACCCCAGCCGCACTCGCGCCGGATGCGCGCGTCGTCGCGTTCCCCGGCTGCGATCGCACGTTGGGGCCGAACGGCTGCCCCAAATTCCGCAACGAACTGAACTACGGCGGCCAGCCGACCTTGAAGGGCATGCGCAATCCCTTCGGCAGCGATCCGGTCTTCTGAATTCCCCTTCCCAAGCACCGCCCGGCGCCACCGCGCGTCCCGCACCGCGTACTTCGCACCCCAGGAGCCCGTCCACGATGTGGGTCTACGTCTTCGTGCTGATTCTCGCCATCGCGCTCAGCGTCGCGATGCGGCCCAAGCCGCAATCGACCAAGCCGCCGGCATTGGCCGATTTTTCCGTGCCGACCGCCGAAGAAGGTCGCGAGGTCATGGTGATCTTCGGCGAGGTGTGGGTGGACGATCCCAACGTCCTCGCCTACGGCGATCTGCGCACCACGCCGATCAAGGCCAGTGGTGGGAAGTGAACATGCCATCGAACGGCATGCCTTCGAATCGCGGCCTGCGCATTCACCTTCGGCACGTGCGCGCGATCGATCCGGCCGGCGGGCCGCTCTGCACACCGGGCATTCGCGCGTGGTGCCGCCAGCACGGCATCGATCTGCGCGCGCTGTGCGAGGACGGGATCGTCGTCGACGACCACCCCCACCTGCACGACGATCCCTTCGTCGTCCGCGTGATCGCCATCGCGCGCGAAGAGACGGCGCACGATGCGACGTGAGGCGATGTATCGCGGCTGGATCGTGTGCGCCTGCGTCGCATCGATCGTCTCCGGCGCGGCGCTTTGGATGGCGGGCGAACGCCCGTTCGGCGCCTTCGGCATCGCGGCGGGCGTCTTCCACGCGCTGTGGGGCCTGGATCTGCGCGCCCTCGTGCGCGGGCGCTGGCGGCGACGTCCGATCGTGATCCCGACGCTGCGCCCGATCGTCGTCTTGCCGCCGCATCGAAGCCTCGCGCAGCGCCTGCGCGCGTGGACAGCGCGACGTGACGCGGTGAAGCATGCGGCGGTGAAGCATGGGTAAGTCGAGCAAGCCGACGATCGGCTATCGGCACTTCATGTACCTGTACATGGGCGAGTCAATCGGCCCGAACGATTACCTCGCAGGCGTGAAGGTCGGTGGCCAGAGCGTGTTCGAGGGCGAACGCGCCGGCAGCGGCACCCTGGCGATCAACCTGCCGCAACTGTTCGGCGGCGACAAGAAGGAAGGCGGGCTCGTCGGCACGCTGCAGATCCGCATGGGCGAGCCGGACCAGCTGCCGGTGCCCTACCTGCAGCAGCAGGTGCCGGGACCGTGGCCCGCCGCGCGCGGCCTCTGCACCACGCTGTACCGCGGAATGGTCGGGGCGATGAACCCCTACCTGAAGCTCTGGGCCAAGCGCTGGGGACGCTTCGTGCAGGGCTGGTCGACGCCGGTGTGGCAGCCGCAGCTCGCGCGCATCGGTCGCGGCATGAACGCGGCGCACATCCACTACCAGTGCCTGACCGACACGGTGTGGGGCTGCGGGCTCGATCCGGCGTTGATCGATGGCGAGAGCTTCCTGCGCGCGGCCGAGCAGTTGCACGACGAGGCGTTCGGACTGTGCCTCGGTTGGCGACGCGGGGACTCGATCGGGAATTTTCTGCAGACGGTGAACACCCATGTCGGTGGGCTGTGGGCGTTCGATCCGATGCGCGGCCAGTTCGTGTACCGGTTGTTCCGGCCGGACTACGATGTCGCCACGTTGCCGCTGCTCGACGAAACCAGCGTGCTCGCGCTGGAGAGCTGGCAGACGCCGCTGCTCGATGGCTCGGTGAACGAAGTCACCGTGCTCGGCCGCGATTGCGTGACGAATCTCGAACTCGCCGCGACCTTCCAGAACATGGCGAACGTCCAGGCGCAGGGCCGCGTCGTCGCCGACCGGCGCACGCTGCCGGGGCTGTGGAATCGCACGCTGTGCGAGCGCGTCGCCGCGCGCGAGACCGCTGCGGCGAGCAGCCTGCTGCAGCGGATCAAGCTCACCGTCGACCGCCGTTGGTGGGGAGTGAAGCGCGGCGACGTGCTCGCGCTGTCCTGGCGGCGCAAGGGCGTGCAGCGCATGCCCGTGCGGGTGCTGGAGGTGGACGAGGGCACGCGCGCCGATGGCGCGCTCGCGCTCACGCTGGTGCAGGACATCGACGGCATGGCCGCGACCACCTACCTGCGGCCGGTGATCGGACCGTGGACACCGCCGGACACGCGCCCGCGGCCGGTGCCGGCACAGCGCCTGGTCGAGGCGACGTATCGCGACCTGGCCGGTCGCCTGCGCCCCGCGGATCTGGCGCAGGTCGAGGACGATGCCGGGTTTGTGGTCGCGCTCGGCGCACGGCCGAACGGGCCGGCCTACGGCTACACGCTGACCACGCGCACCGGCGCGGGTGACTTCGTCGAGGTCGCGGGCGGGGACTTCTCGGCCACGGCGACCCTTGCGGGTGCGCTGGAGCCGACCGACACGGTCGCGACGCTGGCGGACACGCGCGATCTGGATCTGGTCGCCGTCGGCACCGAGGCGTTGATCGACGAGGAACTGGTGCGGATCGATGCCCTCGATCCCATCGCCGGCACGCTCACGCTCGCCCGAGGCTGCGTCGATACCGTGCCGACGCCGCACGCGGCGGGTGCGCGGGTGTGGTTCACGGACACCTATGTCGGCGCCGATCCGACCGAATACCTCGCCGGGGATACCGTCCAGGCGAAACTGCTCACGCGCACGCAGCAGGGCACGCTCGATCCTGCGCTCGCCCCGATCGCGCAGACCGTGCTCGCGGCGCGGCATGCACGGCCGTATCCGCCGGGCCGGTTGCGGATCAACGGCGCCGCGTGGCCGCAGGCGGCGTTCGCGCGACTCGACCTTGCCTGGGCGCACCGAGATCGCGTGCTGCAGGGCGATCGCCTGATCGATCACGAGGCCGGCAGTATCGGCCCGGAGCCGGGCACGACCACGACCGTGCGCGTGATTCACGCGCTGAGCGGCGCGGTGCTGCATGAGACGACGGACATCGTCGGGACGAGCCATACGGTCGAGGTGTTGCTGGTCAACGACGCCACCGTCCGCGTCGAGGTCGACAGTCGCCGCGGCGTACTCGTGTCCCGCCAGCGGCACGTCCGGACGATCGCCTGCGAATGCGGCGAGAAGCTCGCGAATGCGGACTTCGACACCCAGGCGGCGTGGACGCTCGGCGCCGGCTGGTTGATCGCCGGAAGCGCCGCGGTCAAGGTCGCCGGTACCGCCTCCGATCTCACGCAGCCGTTCGCGTTCGTCGATGGCGCGCTGTATCGCATCGAACTGGTGTTGTCCCAGGTCACGGCGGGTTCGGTGCGCGTCGGCCTCGCGGGGGTCGCACCCCTCGATGGCGCGACGCGCAACGCGAACGGCACCTTCGTCGACACGATCACCGCGAACGCGCACACCGCACTACGCATCGCCGCCGACGCCGTGTTCGCCGGCCGCATCGAGCGCGTCAGCCTGCGCCGGTTGGCGTAGTGCCTGCGCGAAGTCAATACGCCGGTTGAACCCTGTACGACGGGTGTCCGGTTGTCGCAGCGCGACATCACTTCGCGCTTGGCTTTTCGCGGCGACAGCGCGTTCATGCGACCACACACCACGGAGACACCCATGAACGATCACAGACCCGCCGCCCAGGATGAAGGCGAGCGCCATCTGCGCGCCCTGATCGATGCACTCGCCGCCACGCGCGCGGACATCGAGCTTCAACTGCAGCGTCTTGAACGGGCGCAATCGCCGGGGGAGCGCGGCGATGTGCTGCGCGATGCCATCGTCGCCGTCGAAGATCGCCTGTGCCCGCAAGAGCGCCTCGCGCAGTTGGCGCGATTGGGCGATGCCTACGACCTCATCGCAGGCAAGCGCCGCTGACGCCGGCATTCGCCCACCTGTACGGCGACGATCTGCGCACTTGCGGCGCTTGGCTTCCATCGCACACAGCGCGTTCATGGCCACGTCGAATCGCCGACGCCCACACCGAGAACACCCATGCCCACGATGACGCTGGCCACCCCCTACACCATGACCCTCCACATCCCGCGCACACCGCGCACCTTGAAGTTTCGCGGCAGATCGATTCAGGTCGAAGAGCTCGGCGCGC
>JAYRTK010000291.1:0-4408 GCA_041919595.1 Lysobacteraceae bacterium | reverse complement strand
TCCATTTCGCTTCCGTTCCCGGGGCCATGCCTCCGTCCACCAGCCTCGGATTCCGCAGTCACGACGACCGTGAGGGCGGTGCGAGCGCCGCGACGAAGGCTTCACGCCGGGCGTCGAACGCGGCGCGGCAGGCCATCGGCGGCAGATCACCGACGCATTCGAGAAACGCACCGCCACGCTCCAGCACCGAGGCGACGTGGCGCAGGAACGCGCCCCCGCCCGCGACGCGCTCCTGAAAAAGCGCACGGACGAAGGCCGCCTTCTCCACCTGGAAATGCGCCAGCGCGAACAGCACCAGGGCGAGTCGCGCGCGCCCTTCGACCGCGATCAGCACCCGCGGCAACAACACCCGCGAGACACGTCCGTTGCCGTCGACGAACGGGTGCACGTGCAGAAAGTAGAACAGGACCGCGGCGACCAGCGCAGGCAGCGGCGTCGCGCGCGCGGTCGCGCGCTCCAGCATCCATGCGACCTCCGCACGGACATCGTATTCAGGGGCCACGAATCCACAGCCTTCCGCCGAACGCACCCCGACGATCGACATCTTGTCCCGGAACCGCGATTTTTCGCTGGCGCCCATCGCGTCGCGATGCGCCGACAGCACGCCGCGCAGATCCGGCCCGCCCGCCTCGATGGCCGCCAACAGCCCATGCCGTCGCGCATCGGCGGATACCGGACCGCTTCCGGTGGCCGCGGCATCGACGCCGATATCGAAGCCGACGTCGATCGATCCGGAGTGGATGATCGACGCCAGCCATGCTTCGATTCCGGCACCGCCGCGGCGACTGCGGACATCGGCGATGTCCGCAGTCGACAACCGCAGAAAATCCTCGCGCTGCGGACGATAGAACGGCGGAACGCCGGCGACGTCGCGATCAGGGATCGCAGACATCGGGCTTGTAGTACGCGCTGTAGTAGATCCAGCCACCCCCCATCAGCGACCCATCGCTCGCATAGGTCTGTTTCAGATTGTCGTCGTAGGTGACCAGGAAACTGTCCAGATGACTCGGCGTCGGCGTGTTCGGCATCGCGAGCAGGGCATTGATGTCGAAGACCGCATGCAGGATGCGCATCTCGCGGCTGGACCCGCAGCTCGCCGGATACGGATTGTTCGGTGCATTCGGGACCGTCCACAGGCCACCGTAGTTGTATGGGCCACCACCACCGGAATTGTCGGGATAGTTCGGATCGGGGAACGTATTGCCGCCGCACCATTCATCGGTCTGCCACCACTGGCAACTCTGTGCCTGCGCGTGGGCGCCGACCAGCAGGCTCAGCGACAGAATCAGTCGCAGACTCTCGCGCAATCCAGGTGTTTTCATCGTTTTCGTCCTTCGTCGTTGGGAGCGACTCCGCTGCGGACCCGGCATGCCCGGATCTCCGACCGGACACGCGGACCGCAGCAATCCGTCGCGGGCAGGGCCTTGGCGGCCATCCACTCTTCAAGCGGAATCCATGCCCGGATCGGATCATCGTCGGCCGTCGTGCACATGGCTCCGCGATGAACACCGCCGTCGACGCCGTCAACGGGCGGCGGCTTCCACGCATTCATCGCCTGCCTCCCGCAACAGGACACTTCGATGAAACGCACGCTCACCCGCCGCTTCGCCCCGCTCTTCGCCACCGCCCTGCTCGCGTTCGTCGCCGGAGCGGCCTCCGCGGGCGATCGCGATCACAACCCGCCCGGACCCGCCGGTGATCCCGGCACGAACCGGGAAAATCCGCCCGGCTGGCGCGGCGGCCCCGGCGCATCGCCGGATGACCGCTACTACAGGCACAACGGCAAACGCTACAAGTTCACCGTTCGCGACGGCGGCGACTATTTCCACCCGGCCTACGGCCACTGGCATCCGCGCCACGGTTTCTGGAACCAGGCGAAGCGCTGCTGGCGCGACAACGATCGCAACCCGCCGGGTCCGGTCGGAGGTCACGGCACGAACTGGGAAAATCCGCCGGGCTGGCGCGGCGGCCCCGGCGCATCGCCGGACCGTTACGGACGGTGCCGCTGAACGGCCGCAGTCAGAGCTGCGGCACTTCGTTCCAGACCATGCGGCGGGGCACCGGCAACCAGGTGTCCCCGCCGTCGAGACTGTATTTGGTGATCGTGATGCCGTACTGCCCGATCATGCGCAGACTGTTGAGCAGCATGACCGACCCGTCCCGCGAATACACCGGCCGCCAGAAGGCGCGATCGATGTCGGAATCGTTGATCAGCGACCAGTTCCTGCCGCCATCCGTGGTTCTCGCGATGCCGCTGTTCTTGTCCGAGAACGCCACGCTGCGATAACCGAAGCCGCGCTGTCCGTCGAAGAACTCCGCCGTCACCATCAGCCGGTCGCCCTCGGATTTCTCCCAGGTCCTGCCGAGATCGCGACTCACGAACGGGTGAACCAGCAGCTTCTGGGCGCAGATGCACCAGAGCGCACCGTCGGGGTTGAGCTTGAAGTTCGAAATCGCACCGGGCAGATCCAGCACCTCGACGGCACCGGTCGCCAGATCGACGATCCCCATTTTCCGGCTGGGCACCGAAAACACGAGCTTGCCGCCGTGCAGATACATCCGCGGCTGATAGTCCGGCGGCGCGTTCCACAGCGAAATATCGAGTTCGACGTCCGCGATCCGGGTGAATTCGCCGGTCGCCGAATCGCCGCGATACACCATCGCGCGCCCCTCCGACACCATGCTGAACGCGAAGGCGTTGCCCTGCTCCAGACCGATCAGACCGGAGATCCGGCCATAAGGCAGGGCCGGATTGAAGTCGCTCCAGATGCGGCCGTCGTCGCGGGAGCGACGCAGGGTGCCCGCCTCGCCACCGGCCAGCACTTGACCGTCCGGCATCTCGAGCACCGACTCGACCACGAAGGGAGTGCCCGTGTGGAGCATTTCGATGTTGCCGCCCGGGCGCCAGCGCTTGATGACACCGTTCTTCGCGCTGAAATAGAAACCATCGGCACCATGGCGCCCGGCGAAGGCCATGCCCTGCGACTGCTCGATGATCGACCAGCGCCAGCGCAGATCGTGTCCCGGCTCGCGCGATTCGGCCCAGCCCGAACGCAGCGGCATGTCGGCGAGCGTCGGTTGCAGACCCGCGAAGACCCGCTTGCCGAGTTCGAGATCCGGCGTCTCGTCCCAGCCCCAGGCGATCTTGCGCGTTTCCGGCGCTGCCCTCCATTCCGACGTGATCGACACCTGGATCGGGCCCAGATACGACACTTCGCCGGCACGCACCACGAAATCCGGGATGGTCGAAATCGGCGGCATGATCGCGTGTTTGCAGACCCAGGCCCAGCATTCGGGCTCGGCGTCGAAATCGTGGAGCCTGTATCGACCTGCGGGCAACGCCGCGTGATAGCCGGACGATGTCCGCATCCCGTAGCGCGCGAAGGTGAGGATGTATTTCTTCGGCTCGCCGTCGACGCGCATCACCTGCACGGTCGATCCGGAACCGGTCTGGTCCATGTCCGGGAAATTGAGCGCGTCGTGGAAGAACACCACGCCCTCGCCCGGCTTGACGACGAGATCATCGGCGACGGCCGTGGCCGGCACCGATTGCAGTGCGGCGAACAGCAGCAGCGCGAACAGGCGCAGCAGGGACAGGGACATCACGCCTCCTGCCGCAAGGCCGTCACCACCGGCATCACCTGCGCTTCCCGTCCCAGCGCGGCGCCGACGCGGGTCAGCGCGTCCGCCAGTTCGACGGGCGTCTCCGCGCGCAGCGTGGCGTGGCCGACCTTGCGTCCGGCACGCGGATCCTTGCCGTAGTCGTGCCAGTGGCCGCCGGGTTCGCGCAGCACCGTATTCGCGTCGGGCATCGTACCGATCCAGTTGAGCATGCAGGCATGGCCGATCATGCGGGTGTCCCCGAGCGGCAGGCCGAGCACCGCGCGCAGATGATTCTGGAACTGCGAGGTTTCGCTGCCCTCGATGCTCCAGTGCCCCGAGTTGTGCACGCGCGGCGCGAGTTCGTTCGCCAGCAGCAGACCGTCGCGACAGAACAGTTCGAGCGCGAACACGCCGACATAGTCCAGCGCTTCGCCCAGCGCGCGGGCATGCGCGACCGCACGCGCGGCCATCTCCGCGTCGACGCGCGCGGGCGCGAGGCTGGCGGACAGCACGCCGTCGACATGCCAGTTCTCGGTCAGCGGCCAGGTGCGGAATTCACCGTTGCGACCGCGGACCGCGACCACGCTCAGTTCACGCTCGAAACGCACGAAACCTTCGAGGATCAGGCCGACCGTGACCGCCTGTGCGCCGAGCGCCTCCCAGGCGGCGTCGACGTCGGCCGTCGAGCGGATGCGGAACTGGCCCTTGCCGTCGTAGCCCAGGCGCCGGGTCTTGAGGATGCAGGGCGTGCCGATCGCGTCGACCGCCGCATCGAGCGCGGCGCGATCCGGCACGTCGGCGAACG
>JAYRTK010000290.1:0-4421 GCA_041919595.1 Lysobacteraceae bacterium | reverse complement strand
CGCCATCGTCTGCCCGGATACCAGCCCGCGCGGCGACGATGGGGTCGATGCGGCGGGCTACGACCTCGGCAAGGGTGCGGGCTTCTACGTCAACGCGACGCAGGCGCCGTGGTCCGTGCATTACCGGATGTACGACTACGTGGTCGAAGAACTGCCGGCGCTGGTCGCGGCGAATTTCCCGGTGACGGAAGCCCGCGCGATCAGCGGGCATTCGATGGGCGGCCACGGCGCGCTGGTGATCGCCCTGCGCAACCCCGGGCGCTACCGCAGCGTGTCCGCGTTCGCGCCGATCGTGGCGCCGTCGCAGGTGCCATGGGGCCAGAAGGCGTTCGCCGCCTACCTGGGCGACGATCGCGCGGCGTGGCAGGCATGCGACGCCACCGCGCTGGTGGCGTCCGCATCGGAACGGCTGCCGCTGCTGGTGGACCAGGGCGACGCCGACGAATTCCTGGCTGCCCAGTTGCGCCCGGAACTGCTCCGCGAGGCGTGCGCGGTGCATGGCCACCCGCTGGTCCTGCGGATGCAGCCCGGCTACGACCACAGCTATTACTTCATCGCCAGCTTCATCGGCGAGCATGTCGCCCACCATGCGGCGGCGATGCACGCCGTCGCATGACCTTCGCACTGCCCCGGCGGTACCGCCGCCGGCGCGCGCGATCCATTACTTGCCGAACTTCGGCATCTGCTTGAGCGGTAGGGACGCGTAGTCGAAGCGGCCGCTCGCCGACGGCAGGCTGGCCGACGGCAGCTTCTTCGCCATCTTCGAGGCCGGCAGGTCCTTCGCCGCGAAGGTGCCGGTGAGTGCATAGGTGCCATCGGCGTTGCGCTCGAAGCGTTCGAGCGTCACCTCGACGTCCTTGTCGCCCTTGCTCTGGTAGAAGTCGAACATCGCGTTCGCCTTCGGCCGGTAGCTGAAGTTGGAGCTGGTGAGGGCCAGGCTCTTGTCGTCGAACGTCATCGCCAGGTCGACTTGGGCGCCGTCGCTGGCGGTCCCCTTCAGGCTGACCTGCAGCGACTTGATGATGTCGACCTGCATCACGCTTGCGTCGTGGAAGGTCTTGCCGGCCATGCCCTCGACCATCTCGCGCACGTCATCGGCACCGACGCGGGACTCCACGCCGAGCTTCTCGAGCTTGCGGTTGGCGTCGTCGATTGCGCGCTGGCCCTTGCCGGTATCGAGTTTCCCCTCGACCTGCGCGCCGATGTCATCGGCCACCTTGGTCGCGAGCGACCGGAAGCTTTGGGTGCCGTTGCCGACATCGGCCTCGATGCTGCCCTGGATGGTCTGGCCCGGTTTCAGAGGCGCATCGCCGGTACTGGCGGCACCGGCCGCCTGTGCATCGCCCTCGGCTTGCTCGACCGCCGCCTGCATGCCGGAGGCGGTGTCGGCTGGTGCGGTAGTGGAGGTATTGCCGCAGGCGGATAACGCTGCGACCACCACGGCGAGGCTAGCGGTCTTTCTCATCTGCATCTGAAAACGAATCATTGCTGAACTCCTGTCGGGGATTGTTTCCGTCCATCGCGGCACGCCAGCAGGCTTGCAAGCCTGGTCAGCGCTCATTTCTGTGCATCGGGGCCGTCTTCGTCTTCCGCGAACGTCCCGAAGTAGATGTAGGAACTTGCCACCGCGCCCAGGTGATTCCTCTCGCCGCCGTCTTCGATCATCAGGTAATCGCCTTCACGGGCCCGGTCATTGTAGAAGTACAGTCCGGAGCGCGCGCTGCACTTGAGCGATCGCACGCGGTTGTCCCAACCGGGTGGCATCTCGTCTTCGTAGCCCTTGTCGCCGATCAGCAGGCTCTCGCCCTTGAAATTGTCCCCCGCGTAGAGCATGCAGCCCTTCGCCGGCTTCAGATTCTCGATCGCCTTGGGTTTCGCTGGTGGCGAGGCGGGCGCCTTCGCCACCGACTGCAGCGCGCGGTTCAGTTCGCCGGCGTCCTTCGCATCCACGTAGTGCCCGCCGGTATTCGCGGCCAGGCATTGCAACTGCTGGTGCGCCTTGCTGCCTTTCTGGATGTCGAAGCCGACCACGTGCGCAGTGAAGTCCACGCCGGCGGCTTCCAGTTCCTTACCCAGTGCGCAGGGATCCGCGCTGCAGGTTTCCTCGCCATCGCTGACCAGGATCACGGTGGCCTTGCGCTCGGTGAAGTGCAGTTGCGCTGCGGCCTGCCGCACCGACTCGCTGATCGGGGTCATGCCCTTGGGGTTCAGCGCGTCGACGCGCTTGCGGATGCCGGCGGCGGTGTCCGGGCCGATGGCCTGCAACACCTCGATGTCGGCGCAGTCGCCCTTGCGGTTGTGGCCGTAGGCCATCAGCCCGAGGTCGCCGCCCTGCCAGTCGTCCAGCATCGCGCCGACCGCGTCGCGGGCGATCGCGATCTTCGCCTTGCCGTCGATCTGGCCCCACATCGAGCCGGAGGCGTCGAGGACGAGCATGGTGGCGGGACGTGCGGTGTTGGCGGCATACAGGGCGGTCGCGGCGAATGCCGCGGTGGCCAGCAGGCCGATGCGCAGGGGTGTTTTCATCAAGGATCCTAAAGGAGGGTGGGGGCTAGCGACGCGCCCGCGCGCGACGGTTACGCCGCGGTGGGCGACAGCGGACCGCGAAGACAGGCCGCGATCAATCGTCCGGCATGCGGTCGGCGCGCACCGCACGGCGGACATCGTTTCCTTCCGCCACGTAATGGCCCGCCAAGGCATCGCCATCCAGCTGCAACTCCAGGCGGTGCTCCGCGCCATCCGCGGTGGGGCTGAAGGCCAGCACCGCGCGGTCCCCGAGCAGCTCAATGCGCTCGAACGTTCCTGTCTGGCCGATCAGTTCGCAGTCCGAGGTCCCCTCCACCGGCTGCCCGTCCACCACGTCGCAGACCGGCTGGAACAGGACGTAGTCGCCATTGGCGGACGCCGCCTCGTCGGCGGACAGGAGTGAAATCGCCATGATCGCCTGGTCACCGGGATCGTCCCCGGCAACCACGCGCCAGTTGCCGCGCACGCCGTCGAGGGAGGGCGCGTGATCGACCGCGTGCGCAGGCGCCATGGTCGCGGCGGCGGTGGATGCCCGGGCGGTTGCCGCTGGTGCGACGGGAGCCTGTGTCGTGGGTGCGCAGGCGGAAAGCAGGACGAGCATCAGCGCTCGACCCAGGGCAACAACGGGCATGGACGATGGTTTATTGGCGGGACCAGTAATGGGTTACGAAGGCTGGATGCCAAAGCGGACATGCCGGGCCCGCCCGCGTCCTTGCCGCCGCTCCACGACAGCAGCGAGGGTCTGCGTGCCACCCCGCGTTCCGTGCTCAACCCGCGGTCACGTCGCGCAGTTGCCAGTGGTGGCCGGCGAGCAGCCCGAGGCGCTGGCGCAGCACCGCCGAGGGCAACGAAGTGGTCACCACCAGGTCGACGTGCAGGTCCTGCTGCTGGCCGCTGACGACCGCATGGGCGTCGGTTGCGCCGAGCACCGGGTCGACCCCGTCCGGGTCGTCCTGGCGCGCGCGCCAGTGCTGGAACAGTGCGTCG
This sequence comes from Lysobacteraceae bacterium, assembly GCA_041919595.1. GTDB lineage: Bacteria > Pseudomonadota > Gammaproteobacteria > Xanthomonadales > Xanthomonadaceae > Lysobacter_I. Next base: position 908 of record JAYRTK010000290.1, on the reverse strand, counting down.
TTGCGCAGCGCGTCCTGCAGTTCGGCGGCGAACGCCTCCGCGCCGCGGGCGCGGAACGCGAGCGCGGCGTCGCTGCCGCGCGCGTTGGCGGGATCGGGCAGGCTGATGTAGTAACGCGTCGGCATGTGCGCTCCGTCGGCATGGCGAAGCGCACAGCGTAGCGGGCGCACGTTAGCGCCGCGTTCAGACCTCGAGCTTGGCCGGCTCCGCGGCGAAACCCACCACCAGCGCGCCCTGGCCGACGTTGACCATGCCCGACAGGCTCATCACGCTCTCGAACACCTCGACGTTGTGCTCGGCGCAGGTGTCGCGCAGGCGCTGGTAGCCGGGCAGGTCGCGCATGCGGTCCAGTTCGCCACCGAAGCTCAGGCACATGGTCGGGGTCATCAGCCCCGCGCGTACCCGGCTGCCGGCGAAGTCGAACAGTTTCTCGGCGGCGTTGGTGAAGCCCTTCACCTTGGCCGCGGGCGCGGTATCGCCACGGTTGCAATGCAGGATCGGCTTGATGTCGAGCGCGGTGCCGAGCGTCGCGCTGAAGAAGCTGACGCTCTTGTCGCCACGCTTCTTGATCCGGTTGCGCAGGTAGTGCAGGTCCGGCACCACCATGTAGCCCTGGGTGTACAGGGCCAGGTGCTCGAGGCGCGAGCGGATCTTCGGCGCGCCCTCGCCGGCGGCGCGCAGGCGCGCGGCTTCCACCGCCATCACCCCGACCGCCGCGAACACGTTCTGGCTGTCGATCACCCGCAGCGAGAACGGGGTGGTGTTGCCGATCGCGGCACGCACCGGCTTGTAGTCGTTGAGGATGGTGAAGCTGGCCTGCTGCGCGTTGTCGAAGATGCCGCTGCGCGAGCGCGTGGTGCAGATGCAGAACACGTAGTCGTAGTCCAGCACCAGCCGGCCCAGGAACA